>JANMGF010000761.1:0-1895 GCA_031374535.1 Polyangium sp. (in: bacteria) | reverse complement strand
AGGGTGCCAGGGTGGAAAGGGCGGAAATCGGGCGGGACGGGAAGGAGGCCGGGTGGGGGTGATCCGAAACGGAGCGATGAGGTGATCCAAAATGGGGCGGAAGGTGCTCCAAAATGGAGCGGCGACAGCCCGAAGGGAGGTCTGGGGGGTCCGGATCGGGCTCCTGGTGAAAGCACCGAGAAACCTCGGGAGATTCGCATGGCACGGCGTGCGCAAAGCGCGCGGGCGTGGAGGCTTCTCAGCACGAGCACGCGCCGCATGGCGATGCGTACCCGGTACGAGGGATTGCGCGCGGCTGTGGGCTACGACCGCGAGCTTTGCGCGCTGGTGGCGCGTTTGCGCGATGGTGCCACCGCCGCGATTTCACATGGTGAGATTTCACGGCGTATTGGCACCAACCAGCCCTCGCCGCCTCACAGGCGTAGGAAGTGCGCGCGGATCCCCACGTATTCGCTGCCCCCGGTGGTGTCGTGCTTCTTGACGCTGATCGTGGCGGGCGGGGTGTCATGCACCTCGTAGAACATCACGTTCAAGCTGTCGCCGTCCCCGAAGCCCCACTTGTTGAAGATCATCTCCCCTCCCGAGTTCAGGACCTCGAAGTTGTCGTCGCCGTAGTAGGCCAAGACGTTCAGGCGAGTGGCGTCGGCCAGCGACGGCACGGTCCAGGTGCTCGAGCTGGCGCCTTGCACGGTGTTCTTGGTGATCGTCCCCATGTCCAGCCTGACGTGCGAGCCGTTGACGACAAACACGTTGTAAGACTTCGACTTGCTCGGCGGGTTGATGGTGGTCTGACCGTTGTTCTTCCGGATCCACAGCTCGATCTTCTTGTCCTGCGAGCCGCGGACGCCGATCGCCTGAAACGCCTGTCCCTCCATCTTGCTCTTGTCGAAGTAGGTGTTGACCTCCAGGCTGTTGTCGCCGCCGTTGCTGGCGCCGAGGGCGAGGATCTCGAAGTCGCCGACCTTCGCGGGCGTGCTGAACGCGGGCATGGACCCCGAGTTGTTCACCGCTCCCTTGCTCGTGTAACTCACGAACGTGTCGCCCCACGTGAAACATCCCGACGCGCTCGTGCGCTCCCCCCCGCCGCTGTCGACCGGATAAGAGGTGCATACTTCCAGCGCCTGCGCGCTGGACTCCACCGCCTCGTCGTTCGCCGCCACCTCGTCCCCCAGCGCCTCGCCCTCCTCCGAGATCCCGTCCATCGGCCCCACGCAGCCCGCGAGGAGCGCGAAAGAGCAGATCGTCGAGAACATGTACCTGGCCGTTTTCATGATAGGGCTCCTGTATTCTAGACTACGTTGAAGGTTCCGTAGCCACAGCACGTACCGCCCACTCCGGGGAAGCGCCCTGGCTCGATGGACCACTAGGCAATCGGCGTGCCACGTCGGGGCCCCCCCTGTTTGACCCCCTCGATCGGGCAAGAAGTCCGAGGCCGACTCCGCAGCAACGGGATGGAGCGCCCACCTCGTTGTACAAGTTGTTCAAATTTTGAGCGAATTGGCGCTCGCGCCTGAGCAATTTGCTCAATCGGGTCGAGGCTGTGGGCCGCGCTGCTCGCCAGGGTTTGGCGGCGCGAGGCCCGCGGGGAACGCGGCGGCGTGCAGGAGACGAGCGGAGACGGCGTGGTCCCCATGACGGCGACGTCCCTCGATATCGATGAAGGACTCGATGTGCCGGCCCAAGGTATCCGCGGAGGATGTTCCAAAATGGAGCGGCGAGAGCCCGAAGGGAGGTCCGGGGGGTCGGCGTGGTGTTTGGGGAGGCCCCGAAGCGAGGTTTCGCGGTCGGCGTGGTGTTTGGGGAGGCCCCGAAGCGAGGTCCGAGCGGTCGGGATGGTATTTGGGGGGGCCCCGAAGCGAGGTCCGAGCGGTCGGGATGGTATTTGGGGGGGCCCC
>JANMGF010000735.1:0-2822 GCA_031374535.1 Polyangium sp. (in: bacteria) | reverse complement strand
ATCGTGCCCACGCCACGCCCGGAGAGGACCGCGCGGAAGGCCTCGAGCCGGGTCGAAGGCTGGAAGGGATCCCGTTCGGTGCCGTCCGTGATCGCGTTGTAAGGGATCAGGCTGAGTCGAGGCCGTTGCCCATGCGCCTCGGCGAAGGACCGGCAGAGGTCCGCGAGCGCGGAGGCGTCGTCGTCCGCGTCGTTTTCGCCCGCGAGCAGCGTGTACGCGAACATCGGCGAGCGCCCCGTCGCCCGGGCATGCTCCCCCGCGGCGGCGAGAACCTCCTCGAGCGGGTGTGCGTTCTCGATGGGCATGAGCGCGCGCCGCCGCAGAGGCCTTGCCGATCCGAGCGAGACCCCGAGCCGCACCGCAGGCACCTCCCGGAGGAGCGTGCGAATGCCCGTCGGCAAGCCCGAGGTGCACACCGTGATGTTGCGCATGTCGATGGCGAGCGCGCTCGGCTCGCTCATCACGCGGATCGCGTGGATCACGCGCTCGATGTTCGCCATGGGCTCGCCCATGCCCTGGAAAAGCACGCCGTGGACGCGGGGACGGACCTCCGGAGCGAGCGCAGGCGGCTTCGATGCCGCGAGCTCCTCGCGCACGCGCCGGACCTGCTCGATGATCTCCCACGTCTCGAGGTTACGCCCGAGGCCCATGCGGCCCGTCGCGCAGAACGCGCACGCGAGCGCGCAGCCGACCTGCGAGGACACGCAGACCGAGAAGCGTCCCGGGCGCTCGAGGGGGATCCGTACGGTCTCGATCACGGCCCCGTCGGGCAGACGGAAGGCGTACTTCACGAACGGATCCACCACGCTCGCCATGCGGCTCTCGATGTCGATCGCCGGGACGTACCCGGCCGCGCGGGCCGCATCGAGCGCGACGCGGCGGATGGTCGCGGGCGAACGCGCAGGCAAGCTCCCCGTCCGGTGCACGAGCGAGACGATGCGCCGCGCGTCGGTCACGTCGATGTTGCACGCACGGGCGAGCACGTCAGGAAGAAGGGCCTGCAAGGGGAGGGGCACGGAGGCCGTTCTTAGTCGAGCGGAGGCACCGGCGAAAGCGGAGGCGCAGGCAGAGGCGGGAGCACGCCCAGAGGCCGCGCCACGGACGCGTTTCCTTTCGGTTCTCCCCTTCGTTCCAGCCGTCTGCTACCTTGCGCCGTGATGGATCCCAAGCGTGATGGCCCCACCGTGTTGCTGGCCCCGTCCGCCCGGGGTGGCGCTGCGCTCTCGTTCCCCCCGGCCGAGCCGCCCCGCAGGTTCCCCCCGGTCGACCAGCACCTGGTCGTCCCGGAGACGACGCGCGACGAGATGATACGTGGCCGTAAGATCGTCGCGCAGCCCGCGCTCGAGCCCCACGGCGACGCGCACGCCGACCTCGGCGCCGTGATCCGCTTGCACGTCCGCGAAGGGTATCGCGCTTCGATCGATCTGCTCACGCGTGTCTCGGAGGGCTCGAACTTCGCCACGGATCTGTCGGTCCGGCGGGACGGAACGGAGCCCGCGACCGGGAGGCGGTATCTCGAGGAGGTCTCGTTCGAGATCGTGAACGAGCAGTCCCCGACGGTCGTGCGCGAGAAAGCCGAGGACCTCATCGAGCGCGGTGTTCGCCGCGTGTTCGCGGTCTACGTGAAGCGTGGCGAGGTCTGCGAGTGGTCGCGCGAAAAGAACGCGCTCGTGCCCCTCGATCTCGGGGGGAGGATCGAAGATCCCTGCTTCGTGCGTCCGATCCGCGTGCGCGCGTTGCTCGATGGTGCGATCGCGGAGGGCGAGGCCGTGCGGGCCCTCGAGCGCAAGGGCAACCCGGAGATCCTGGCGATCAAGGAGACCGCGGCGGAAAAGGGGCGCGAAGAGGGGCGCGACGAGGGGCGCGACGAGGGGCGCCGAGAGATGCTCCTCGACGTCTTGCGTGAACGTTTCGGCGAGCTCTCCGAGGCCACGCAGGCGCGTATCGCGACGGCCAGCGGCGCGACGTTGTCCCGGTGGGCGAAGCGGTCGTACGCGGCGAGCACGATCGACGAGGTGTTCGTCGCGGTCCAGGAAGACAGCGGACCCGTTCGTCGCTGAGCGCGCCCCGCCGAACCCGAGGTCGCGACCGCCTCCGCTCCCTCTTCCTTCCCGCGCTGCATGCGTCTACCGTCGCGTCTCGTCATGGCCCGCCGCCGCGTCCTCGCGTTTGCCGTCGTCTCGGCCGCCCTCGTGGCGTCGCCCGCCGGTGAGGCGTGGTCCTCCCCCGAGGACGTCTACGGCTTCGGCCCCCGATCCATGGCGATGGGTGGCACGGGCGCCGCGCTCGGCCGCGGCTTCGAGGCCGTCTGGAGTAATCCCGCGCTGCTCAGCCTCCAGAGGAGCCGCGAGCTCACGGTTGGCCTCCTCGGCTCGGTGTTCGATCTACGCGCACCCGCGCGGATGAACTACGACAAGCTCGCGGGCGGCTTCATCGGCGCAGTGCTCCCCGTGCCCTTCGGCGGCGCGCTCGCGGATCGCGTCACGATCGGCCTCGGCTTCTTCACGCCCTTCGACCTCATCGTCCGCGGCCGCATCCTCTACCCCGAGACCAAGCAGTTTCCGCTCGCGGATCGCACGGCCTCCGTCGCGGTGCAGGTCGGCCTCGGCATCGACGTCGGGTACGGCGTGCGGATCGGCGGCGGCTTCGCGGCGCTCGCGGCGCTCACCGGCTCCGTCCTCGTGGCGACGGACGCTTCGGGTCGCATCGGCACCGTCGTGGAAGACACGCTCGTCGCGAGTTACGGCCCCATCCTCGGCGCGAGTTACGAGCGGGGCGCTTACCGCGTCGGGCTCACCTTCCGCGGCGAGCTCGTCGGGCGC
>JANMGF010000724.1:0-2490 GCA_031374535.1 Polyangium sp. (in: bacteria) | reverse complement strand
GGCAAGGCCTGGATCCTCTCGCAGTTCGATCACCGCCTCATCCTGCGGGAAGACGATCCGGTCATTCCTTTCTTGAAACAAGCGGGCGAGACCTACGTCACGTTGCCCATCAATCCGAGCGCCGAGAACTTCGCGAAGCTCATCTTCGATCACCTGCGTGGCCAGGGCGTGAAGGTCACTTTGGTGCGTTTCTTCGAGACGGATACGGCCGTCGCGACCTACGAAGAGCGTTGAGGTGCCCTCGATGAGAAAGGCAGCCCTCGTCACGGGTGCAGGCAAGCGGATCGGTCGCGCAATCGCAATTTCTCTCGCGCGGGACGGGTTTGCCGTCGCGGTCCACTACCACCGCTCGCGCGAGGAGGCGGAGGCCGTCGTCTCCGAGATTGTTTTGCTTGGTGGACGCGCGGCGGCCGTGGGCGGAGACCTCGCCGACGAGAGCGAAACGACGTCTCTCGTGGAGCGCGCAGAGGGCGTGGTTGGGCCCCTCGTCGCGCTCGTGAACAATGCGTCGGCGTTCGAGTACGACAAACCCGAGACGACCACGCGCGAGAGCTGGGATGTGCACATGGAGGCGAACCTCCGGGCGCCTTTCGTGCTCACGCAGCAATTCGCGCGTCACCTGCCCGAGGGCGCCGAGGGGTGCGTGGTGAACGTGCTCGATCAGCGCGTCTGGAACCTGACGCCCCATTACACGTCGTATACGGTGAGCAAGGCGGGGCTCTGGACACTCACGCAAACCCTCGCGCTCGCGCTCGCGCCGCGCATCCGGGTGAACGCCGTGGGTCCGGGGCCGACGTTGCCGAGCACGCGACAGACGCCCGAGCAGTTCGCCGCGCAATGCGCGAGCATGCCCCTCGGCCGGGGCGCGACGCCGGAGGACGTGTGTGATGCGGTACGATACATGCTCTCGGCGCGCGCGGTCACGGGGCAGATGATCGCCGTCGACGGCGGGCAACACCTCGGCTGGGCGATGCCGAAGCCGGAGGAGGGGACGCCGGATTAGACGAAGTGTGTTATCGAGGGGTATGAGCACCACGGCGATCCCCTCCGCCCCCGGCGAGAACCTGCTCGGCCACGGCCACCACTTCCACAGCGACCGCCTCCCTTTTTTCCGGCGCATCGCCGATACGGGTGAAATCGTCGCGGCCCGCATGCTCCACCGAACGATCTATTTCGTGAATGGCCCCGCGGTCGCGCACGAGATGCTCGTGGAGAAGGCGCGGTCTTTCGAGAAATCCCCCGGGATCCGGATCCTGCTCCACGATCTCGCGGGCCAGGGGCTCTTCACGAGCGAGGGGGATCACTGGCGCCGCCAGCGTCGCTTGCTCTCGCCGCTCTTTCACCCGACCGAGCTCCAGACCTATGTGGGGGCGATGAACGGCGAGGCCCTGCGCGCCCGCGACCGGCTCGGCGGCGGCGAGCGCGTCGACCTCGCCAGCGAGATGACGCGGATCGCGATGAGCGTGGTCGGCCGCGCGCTCTTCGACGCCCGCACCTTCGACGAATCCGACGAGCTCGGTGAGGCGCTCACCGTGGCGCTCGGCTGGGTCAACGAGCGCATGGTGACGCCTTGGCTGACGCTCCAGCTCTCGGCGCTCGAGATGACCGAATCCCTCGATGGAAAGCTCCCCGCGTGGCTCGACGACGTCCGCGCCCGGGCGAAGGCCGCGCTCGATGCTCCGATTTTGCTCCCCGGCCGGCACGATCCCGCCCTCGTGCGTGCCCTCGGCGTCCTCGACACGCGGATCCAGTCCATGATCGACGAGCGCCGCGCGGCCGGCGTGGACCTCGCCACGGACCGAAAGGACCTGCTCACGCGGCTTTTGTGCGCGCGTGACGGAGAAATCGGCGGGGAGTGCATGAGCGACAAGCAGGTCCGCGACGAGGCCAATACGCTTTTCGTCGCCGGCCACGAGACCACGGCCACCGCGCTCGCCTGGTCGCTTTACCTGCTCTCGCGGGATCCCGAGGCGCGCGCGAAGGTCCAGGCCGAGGCCGACGCCTTTGGCCCCGACGGGCCCTCTTCGTATGACGCCGCCAAACTCACCTTTACCACGCGGGTCTTCAAGGAGGCGCTCCGCCTTTATCCGCCCGTCATCGTGTTACCGCGGCGCGCCCTCGAGCCCGTCGAGCTCGGCGGCCAGCGTTTCCCCGAGCGCACCATTTTTTTCGTGAACGTCTACGGCATGCACCTCCGCCCCGACGTGTTCCCCGACCCCGAGCGTTTCGATCCCGAACGCTTCGCCCCCGAGAACGAGGCGAAGCGCCCGAAATCGGCGTGGATCCCTTTCGGCCTGGGGCCACGCGTGTGTATTGGTAATCACTTCGCTTTGATGGAGGGACCCGTCGTGCTCGCGACGCTGATGCGTGGGCTCTCGTTCGAGGTCGAGCCCGGGGACGTCGAGCCCGAGACCTTCACCACGCTGCGGCCGAAGGGCGGGATCTGGGCCCGGATCAGCCGCCGCACTTCGCGTTGAAATCGTACCAGCC
>JANMGF010000694.1:0-4218 GCA_031374535.1 Polyangium sp. (in: bacteria) | reverse complement strand
GCTCGTGTAGCACGTCGGATCCACGAGAGCTTCCGTGGTGTTCGGATCCGGCCCCGGACAACGCACGGCCCTGAGCATTGGTCTCATCGTGCAGGCGCTTCGCTGGGGCTTTGCCCCAGGCCCCACCGGGGCTATCCGCCCCTGGACCTGGACCAGCGCAGGCGCTGGACCCTTCGTCGATGAACTGCGCGATGCGCAGTTCATCGAACAGGCCGGGTCAAGACCGGCAACGACCCGGCCAACCAAAACAGCCGCGCCGCCGGTTCTGCTGGCAACCTGGCTGCTTCGTCGGCCTGCTTGAAAAACTGCGCACCGCGCAGTTTTTCAACCCTTGGTCCAGGGCCTGCCCTGGTCCGGGTCGAGGGGCGGATAGCCCCCGCGGGGTCCGGGGCGGCGCCCCGGCTCCCACGCCTCCCGATGAGACCAATACTCAGGGCCGTGCCTGGTCCGGGGTGAAGGGGGCGGACAGCCCCCCTCATCGGGTTTGGGGCGACGCCCCAATCTTCCGCCGTAGCGTTAGACAGGTGGAGCTTCTGCTGCGGCTCCTGCGTCGGCCTCGACGGGGTCCTCCTCGCCCGTTTCGGGGTTTACGTCTGGGATGTTGCGACGTGCGCGCGCGTGATCGCTGATGGCCTCGTTCTGCGTGAGAATGGGTGTGAGCAAAGTGGCGCGTTTGTTGGCGACCTCGCCGCTTGGTGCATCGAAGGTCCCGAGGATCTTTGCGGTGATACGAAGCAAAAAATCCTGGCCTTTTTCGCGCGCGGCGCGCAAGGCGCCGAACTCCAGGGTATCGGCGCCCATTTGCGCTTCGTCGTATTTCTTTGCCACCTTGGCCAGCCGCTCGACGTTCACGGAGAGCCCGAGCTGCGCCACGACTGGCGCGAGACCGTTTGGGTCCTCCAGCTTCTTGACGATCCATTGAACGGCGACCAGCTCCTCGGCGTAGCCGAGGCTTGTCACGGCGTGCACGCCATTTGGCAAAATCTCATGGAGGAAACTCTCCACCTCGGCGACGAGTGCTTCTTCCTCTTCATCGGCGCCTTTGACGAGCGCCATCGCCCCATCGCGCAGCCCTGAGATCGCCCGATCGAGCTGTCCATCGATCTTCTGGAGCGCGCGCTGCGCCTTTTGCTGCTTTGCTGAGAGCTTCCCCGTCCTCCGCTGCGTCGCCCAGCGCTCCTCCAGCGCGTACGTCTCCTGATCGGCGGTGGTTGCCTCCTTCACGAGGTCTTCGATGGGCCGAGCGGCGACCTCGGGCATCTTGGTGACGATGGCGAGCACACGATGGTAGGCATAGAGTCGCCTGCCCGTCGAAAACCGGTTCAATCGCAAAAGGGCGGATAGATTCGAATCCATACGGTGGATGCTCGGAGAGCGGAACTGGGATGTCAAGGTGGATCATGAAGGCCCCGGGCCTCGCTCCTCGGGCGTGACGGGTCGCCCCGGTGGGCCCGCGGCCTCCGCGCTCGGCCGTCGGCGCCCGCGTGGGGAGGGGGCAGGCCTGCTTCTCTGACCGATCGCGCCCAGGTTCGGAGGCAAGGCCCCTCCGTGCGGGGCCGATCGCGCGGAAATCCGAGGCATGGGGCCTCGAGACGTGGGCGGGAGCGCCGGAGACCGGAGGCCGAGGGCCAGGAAGGACGGCCGATGGAGGGGAGGCGTTGAGGGGGCGGAGCGTTTTGCACACCCGGTTGGTTCGGGAGGCGGGGATCCCGGTTGAATCCTCGCAAGCAACGGATTAACGGACGTCCGCGGAGGTCCAGGTGTGGATATTTCGGGGGATGGCAGTCGTCCCCGTGCCTGGAATAGAGATTACATGAAGATCGGACTTTGCGGCGCGCTGTGCGCCATTTCCTTGGCATTGCTCGTGACGGCGTGTGGCGAGGAGGATCCCACCCCGGGCGACACGACGAGCTCCAGCACGACGACGGGCACGGGCGGCGCGGGCGGCACGGGCGGCACGGGCGGCGCCGGCGGCATGGGCGGCATGGGCGGCATGCCGATGATGCCCGGCAGCGCCGACGTGACCGTGAACTACGCGGGCGCGCAAACGGGCACGCTTTCGATCGCGGCGTTCAAGCAGTTCCCGCCGATGAGCCTGCCCGCTGGGGTCGCGCCCCCGGAGGCCATGCCGACGTTCCCCGAGATGGGGACGATCCTGGATCTCCCGCCCGGGACCTACTACTTCACGGCGATTCTCGACATCGGCAACAACAACCCGATGAGCCCCGGACCGGAGGATCTCCAGGCGGTCACGATGCCCCCCGTCGAGGTCATGCCCGGCATGGCGGCGAAGGTGGAGCTGACCCTGATGGACAAGCCCTGACCTGATTCTCGCTCGATAACCATGGCCGGCATGAGCTGGCCATGGGCCTTTCGCCAGGCTTCATTCCGCTCCATGGAGGATCATGCTTAGATTCAATGTCTCGAGGCCCCTTCACGTCGCTTTCCTGGTCGCGCTCGTCGGCGCAGCCGCGATGGCCCCAGCATGCGGGTCCGACGCTCCGCCGGCCGCGCCGGAGCCCCTGTACGTCGCCCCCGCGGACGTGTCCGAGCCCGTCTCGGGCTCCTTCAAGATCACGGTCGATCCTGCGCATCCCGCTCTCCAGACGACACACCGGGAGCCGCAGGTCGGGCCGGTGACCGTCACCGGGGGAAACTCCGATATGGAGATCGTGGGTCATGCCAAGACCATCTCCATTCGACCGGACACGATCTGGGTCGATCTGTATATCTTCAACAAGAAAGCCGACGGGCTCGCCGACCTCGAAGCGACGCTCACGAGCAGCGGGACGCTCTTCGATCTGAGCGAGGATCCGCTGTCGGAGCAGCCGATCACGGGCAAGATCCGGGTGGGCGGCGCGGCGGCGGAGGGCGTGGCGCACGTGACGCTCGGCGTGCCGGCTGCTGGACCGGCCCTCACGATCGACCTTGCGCTGGACGGTAAAACGACGAAGCGCCGCGTGAGCACGTCGAGCCCGGTCCAGATGACGCCGGACGGAAAAGAAGCGTGGGTCGCGTTCCCGGACGGAGATGTAATCGCCGTCATCGATACGGCGACGGACAAACGCGTGGCCCAGATTCCCGTGCCCGGGAGGCCCGAAAACATTGCCATCACGAACGACGGCGCGCGCGTGCTCGTGACGAGTGTCGACAAGAATACCGTCACGGTCATCGACAGGGAGAGCCGCGAGGTCCTCCAGACGCTCGACGAGGCGGCGGGCATCGGCCGCGAACCTCGGCACATCGTCACATCGCCCGACGGCGCACACGCCTATGTGAGCGCCTACGTGGGCGATCGAATCACGGCCCTCGACCGCCTGGAGAATGGCAAATTCCGCGTGGGCGGCACCCTCCAGGTGGGGCGTCGGCCTTCCGGGATGTCCGTGAGCGCGGACGGGCAAACCCTCCTCGTCAGCCATTTCCTGCCGCGCGGCAAGGTTGGCGATAACGAGAGCTGGGTCAGCGTGGTCCGGACGAACCCGCTCGCCCTCGATCACGAGGCCATCATTCGCGACGACGCCAACTTGAAAGAGACCAAGTGCCTCGCGGATGTCTTCATGCTCCCGGCGGCCGATATGGAGTTCGAAGGGGTCAATACCCAACTCGCCGGCGTCTTCCTGGATCCGGGCGGCAACATGGGCTGGATCCCCGCGCTGCGTTTCGGGCCGATCCCGGTATGGGAGGTCCCGATCGGCGTCGAGATCCCCGGGGTCAACGTCACGCTCTTCGCGCCGCCTTTCACCATGTACCTGAATACACGGGATTTTTCGGCCGTGGAGCCGAAGCTGCATCCGGGGATGATCGATCCGCCGGACGCCAAGCTCGACTACATGAAATGCGCTCGCCTTTCCTTTCAGACTGAAGGGACCGTGAGGCAGAACGTCGAGGGGATTCCCGGGGAGCAGCTCAATACGGGCGCGGCGACGCCAGCCGGAATGAATCCGCTCAGCGATACCGGCGCCGCGAGGTTCATCGGCTTCACCCGGGGCGGGCGACGCGCGCTCGTGCTGTCCTACCTCGCGGACGAGGTGCTCGTCACCGACGCGATCACGCAGCACCCGACCTCGCGAAATCACTTGGGTGCGGATCCTTCTGGACGACGCACAACCCCAATCGTTCCGCCGACTTGACCCCCTGGGCGGAGTGACGAGAGGGGGCCCCCGTGGTAGGTATGTTCTGCGACAAACGTTACCCTCCACAAAGGCCCCCCGACGATGG
>JANMGF010000693.1:0-2146 GCA_031374535.1 Polyangium sp. (in: bacteria) | reverse complement strand
TGTTTCCATGACGAACCCTCCGTTGCTCTCGGACGAACCCGGAGAGAAGGACGAGGAGGGGCGGGAACCACTACGAACTTCCGGGATGATGTACTAGGCTCGCTTTACCTTCAGCCCACCGAGGAGCGTCGCCGCTCGGGCAGCCATTACACGCCGCCGGAGCTCACCGAGCCGATCGTGCGAACGACGCTGAAGCCGCAGCTCGACGCGCTGGCGCCGGGAGGGACGCCGCACCCCGAGCAGATCCTCGGGCTCAAGGTGTGCGATCCGGCCATGGGATCGGGCGCGTTCCTGGTCGAGGCATGCAGCTTTCTCGCGAATGCGCTCGATGCTGCGTGGACCGTGCATGGCGGCGTACCCGTGATTCCGCCCGATGAGGATCGCACGCTGCACGCTCGCCGGCTTGTCGCGCAGCGTTGCCTTTACGGCGTCGACAAGAACCCGTTCGCGGTGGACCTGGCGAAGCTTTCGCTCTGGCTCTTCACGCTGGCGAAGGATCAGCCGTTCACGTTCCTCGATCACGCGTTGCGGCAAGGGGATGCGCTGGTCGGGCTCGGGCGCGAGCGGATTGCTTGTTTCGACTGGAAGGACACGGGGAAGCCGTCGTTGCTTTTGCGACCGCGCTTGTCGACGGTGCTCAAGGCCGTCGAGCAGAAGCGGGCCGAGATTCACGCGCTGGGGGATTCGCCGGACGTGGCGCAGAAGGCCGAGCTTTTGAGCGAGGCGGAGGAGTTGCTCGCGGACGTGCGGGCGATTGCGGATCTGGCTGTGCTGGCGTTTTTCTCGGAGAAGAAGGACACGGCGCGGGAGAAGCATCGGAAGCGGCTCGGGGATACAGTGGTGGAGCCTTTTCTTTCGGGGCGGTTCGACAGTCATTCGTTGCGAGAGCAGGCGGCGGGGCTGCGGGTGCTCGAGCCGGCGGTGATACCGTTTCACTGGGAGCTTGAGTTTCCGGAGGTATTTGCGCGGGCGAATCCGGGCTTTGATGGGTTCGTGGGGAACCCGCCGTTCTTGGGGGGAAAGCGTATCAGCACGGTCAATAGTGAGCCTTACCGTGATTGGCTCCCGGTAATTCACGAAGGAAGCAACAGCAACGCGGATCTTGCCGCCCACTTCTTCCGGCGCTCGTTCTCCTTGCTTCGTCGTACCGGCACGTTCGGCCTGATCGCGACTAACACCATCGCACAGGGCGACACACGTCGCACAGGGCTTCGATGGATCGTGCAGCATGGCGGCACGATTTACGACGCTCGCCGCCGGTACAAGTGGCCGGGATTGGCGGCCGTAGTTGTCAGCATAGTGCATGTGCAACGCGAAGGAGCAGGCCTCGCATCAGAGCTTGACGGCAATCCTGTGTCACGTATTTCGGCGTATCTGGTTGCCAATGACGTCGATGAGGACCCGGCTGCACTCGCCGAGAATGAAAGTCGCAGCTTCCAGGGAAGCATCGTGCTCGGCATGGGCTTCACATTTGACGACGCCGATAAGAAGAAGCGCGCCAGCAGTCTGGCGGAGATGCAGCAACTGATCGAGAAGGATTCACGGAATGCCGAGCGGATCTTCCCCTACCTCGGCGGCGAGGAGCTCAACACGAGTCCCACGCAGGCGCACCATCGATTTGTGATCAATTTTGGAGAGATGAGCGAGACAGAGGCTCGTAGATGGCCAGATCTCGTCGATATATTGGAGGCTAAGGTGAGGCCCGAGCGTGCGCGAAAGTCCGCGGAGATCGCACGTTGGCCATGGTGGCATTTTTGGCGCGTGCGGCGAGAGCTCCACACTGCTATCCGCGGCATGCATCGCATACTAGTTGTTCCATTCGTTGGGAAGTGGCACGCCCCCGCTTTCGTGCCGTCTATCACCGTGGTAGCAGGGCCGACGAACGTGCTAGCGTTTGAAACCTTTGCCCCCTACGCGGTGCTACAGTCTCGCCCGCACGAGCTATGGGCTCGTTTCTTCGCCTCGTCGATGAAGGACGACCTTCGCTACACCCCCTCGGACTGTTTCGAGCCCTTCCCCTTTCCGCCCGGCTGGCAATCCAATCTCACGCTCGAAGCCGCCGGCAAAACTTACTACGAGTTCCGCGCCGCCCTCATGGTCAAGAACAACGAGGGCCTCACCAAAACCTACAACCGCTTCCACGACC
>JANMGF010000655.1:0-1745 GCA_031374535.1 Polyangium sp. (in: bacteria) | reverse complement strand
GGCGTCGAGGAGACGGTCGTCGTCTCCACGGACGTCTCGACGCTCGATATGACCCTCTCCCTCGACGCCACCGACCAGGGGCAAGGGACCACGGTGCGCGTGCGTGTATCGAGCCCGCTCGGCCGGCTACGTTTGTCCGGGGGCGATACGCTCCGCGCGAGCATGGCGGGAAAAAACCTCGACTTGCGCGAGGTCGAAGAGGACGGTTTGCCCTTGTACCTGGCCGACGTCGAAGGTTTGTCGGACGATATCATCCTCGATCTCGAGCGCCCGGCCGACCGGAGCCTCGTGGGCCGTGTGGTCCCGGTGCCGCCGCCGATCGGGCTCTCCGCAGAGCCGCTCGTGGGGGATTTCCCGCTCGTGCTCGCCTGGAATGCCGCCCCCGAGGGGAATCACACGCTGGGCCTCGCCGTCGGTGGCACGTGTATTCATCCGCTCTCGCGCACCTTGCCGAACGACGTGGGCAAATACGAGATCTTCCAGGCCGAGCTCGCGCCCGTGGACCTGGCCGCGCCCGCGAAATGCCCGCTGCAAGTGACGCTCGCGCGCACCGCGACGCTCCAGGAGCCGATTGCGGAGCCGGCGACGCAGATCGGGCTTTACGCGTGGTTCGTGCTGAGCCGCACCGTGGAGGTGAGCTGGGGGCCGTGAAAAGGTCTTCAGCGCAGGCCGACGATTTCCCGCAGGATGGGGGGAAAGTCGCCCGGCTTGACGCCATCGGTCACGAGCGGCTGCCCATTGTGGGAGTTCCAGAAGAGCACGACCTTGCCCGCGAGGCGCTCGGCGTCGTCGAGGAGCGCGGCGAGCGTTTTGCCGGTGTAAGTCGGTTCGAGCGAATACCCTTCCGTCTCGGCCGCGAGCGTGATGGCGCGTTCTCCTTTTCGCGTGGGCGCGCCGTATCCCGTGCCGAGGTGGTTCGTCGAGAAACGCACGCGCGCGCGGCCGAGGCGCACGTCGGGGAAGGTCGGGTCGAGCGACCGCGCGAAGGTCACGGTCTCCTTGGCCATGGCGTAAAACCGCGCCTCGCTGGAGGTCTCGGGGCTCGACGTGCGTACGGCGACGACCTCGGTTCGCAGCCCGGAGAGCTCGAGCCCGAGCGCGAGCCCGACCGCGCTGCCCATCGTGCCCAGGGCGAGGTAGACGCAATCGGGCAAAGGACAATGGCCGGCGCCGACTTGCTCGGCGAGCTCGAGGGCGGCATTGATGAAAGCGAGGTTTCCGAGCGGCGAGGAGCCGCCGGGCGGGACGAGATAAGGCGCGACGCCCTTCGCCGTTTTCGCCGCCCGCTTCGCGTGGGCCTCGGCCTCGGCGACGCCGCTGTGGATGACCTGGATCTTCGCGCCGGCACGACGCGCGGCGAGCAGGTTCGTCCGGACGTGCGCGCTCGGTTTCTGGGGGGCGAGTAGGAGCGTCACCGAGAACCCGTTTGCCGCGCCATAAAGGGCCGAGGCGACGGCTTGATTCGATCCGAAGGCGCCAAACGTGACGATCTCGCGTGCTCCCTTGGCGCGTGCCTCCGCCAGGAAAAACTCCAGCTTGCGTGTCTTGCCGCCGCCATAAGCCGTGCCCGAGAGGTCGTCCCGTTTGACATGGAGGCCCGCAATGCCGGCCTTGGCCCCGAGTTTTGCAGCACGCTCGACGGGCGTGGGCAAGAGGCCGAGCGGAAGGCGCGGGAGGCGTGGTGCGAGGCCGGGGTGGGCGCGAAAAAGGGGAGGAACGTATTCGGCGGGAGCGGGAGCGGGAGC
>JANMGF010000649.1:0-4205 GCA_031374535.1 Polyangium sp. (in: bacteria) | reverse complement strand
GGCCGGCTGCGGCATGTGCCCATGAACAGAACAACAGGGAAGGATGTTTCCATGACGAACCCTCCGTTGCTCTCGGACGAACCCGGAGAGAAGGACGAGGAGGGGCGGGAACCACTACGAACTTCCGGGATGATGTACTAGCCTGGCCCGTCGAAGCGTCGGAACCCCTCCCGACGGCCCCCCAATGACAGCGCCGAACCCCCACACCGCTCGGTTTTTCCTCCCCGCCGCCCTCGTCTTCGCCGCGGCGCTCGGGGCCGCTCCCGCGAGCGCGGCCCCGCCCAATCCGGCGCGCAAGGCCCAGTGCGTCGCCGCGTTCGAGGAGGGGCAGGAGCTCGAAAAGGCCGGCCGCCTGGTCGAGGCACGTGGCAAGTTCGTCGCGTGCAGCGACGAGGCCTGCCCCGCCGTCGTGCGTGACGAATGCGCCACGATGCTCCCGCGCGTCGAGGCGAGCCTGCCGACGATCGTGCCGGGCCTCCGGGACACGCGTGGCAATGACGTCGTCGACGCCGAGGTGACGCTCGACGGCGCGGCCCTCACGAAGAAGCTCGACGGCCAGCCGATCGCGGCGAACCCCGGCCCCCACACGCTCCGGTTCGTCGCGCCCAATGCGGCACCCGTCGAGCGGCAGGTCGTCGTGCGTGTCGGCGAAAAGAATCGGGTGATCACGGTGGATCTCGAGTCTGGGACGTCGGCGTCGCTGCCGGCGGCCGGGGATGAGGACAAACCCCGAGGGGCCGGCGCGTCCGGAAGACGCGTGGCGTCGTACGTGCTCGGAGGGTTCGGTCTCGTGTCCCTCGGGGCCTTCGCTTATCTGGGGATCCAGGGGAAAGCCGATCTGTCGGCGCTGAAGGAGGGTTGCGGCAAGACGCAGAGCTGCGCCGAGGGGGACGTCGACGCCGTGAAGACCACGCTCATCGGGGCGGACGTGTCGCTCGGCGTGGGGATTGTCTCCCTGGGCGTCGCGACGGCGCTGTTTTTCACGAGCGGCAGTGAAACGAAAGCCGCAGCCACCACGAAGGCCGTGATCCGGCCGGCCCTCCTGCCCCTCCCGGGCGGGGGCGCGGCGATGCTGACGGGCACGTTTTGATTCAAATCAGAACGCGCCGCCGCCGAAATCATCGAATCGAACCTCGTCGGGAATGCCGTACGTGAACACCCCGATCCGGCCGCCGGAGGTCCCCATCGGCGCCGCGGACGCGTCCCACGTCCCGAGGAGCTTACCGTTCACGTAGGCCTCGATCCGGCCGTCCTCGTAGCCACGCGCCCAGATCGTATCGCCTTCCACGAGCACGTACGGGATCTTCTCGCCCACCAGGAACCATTGACCGCCGGTGCAATAGGCGACGTGGACCGCTGGCGACCCGTCGAAGAGGTCAAAGCTCACCACCACCGATTCGCATTCGCTCGGAGCGCCCTGGTTGCGCAGGAGGAGCTCGATCTCCGTTTCGTTCCCGTCCATCGAATCGATGGTG
The DNA here is from genome assembly GCA_031374535.1 of Polyangium sp. (in: bacteria). Lineage (GTDB taxonomy): Bacteria > Myxococcota_A > Polyangia > Polyangiales > Polyangiaceae > Polyangium. Next base: position 2,730 of record JANMGF010000649.1, on the reverse strand, counting down.
ACGTACACCTCCTGACGCGGACCGAAGGTCTGGGCCCAGATCGCCGCGTCGGGATTCGTGCCGATCGTGACGAGCCTCTCGCTGGAAATGACGTATTTGCCGGCCCCGGTCAGCGCCCAGGAGGAGCCAGGGTCGCCGTCGAGACGATTGAAATCGTCGAGGATCCCGGTGGCCGGCGTGGCGAAGACCCCGCCGCCCATGCCCCCGCCCGCGCTCGACGAGCTCGTCGTTCCTCCGTCTGGATCGCCGGTGAGGCCGTCGAACGACGAGGTCAGGTAACACGAGGAAGCGAGGAGGATGCCGGGAATCACGAGCAAACCGGCGAGCAGATTCTTCGAGGCCATGGTCCGAGGATACCCCGGATCCCTGGCATTTTTCTACTGGAGCCTCGACGACGGCGCAGCGGGCCGCGCGTTCGCCTCGATCCAGGTGAATGCCTCCCCGAAGACACGCTCGGCGTCGCCCATTTGCCCGTGTTTTGCGCCTGGCATCTCGAGGTACGTCGAGGGGACGCCGGCCGCCTGGAGCTCGGTGGCGCCTTGTTTCATGCGTGTTGTCACGTCGTGCTCGCCGCTCACCATGACCGCGCCTCGCACGTGCCGGAGCCGCGCGGCCGAGGGCTCCGTGGGCGCGCCGATCAAGATGAGTCGCGAATAACGCTGCGGCCACCGCTCGGCGAGCCGCTCGCCGAGGAAGGCCCCCTGCGAGTGGCCGATGAGCACGAGGTCGTTCGCTTCGCCGCCGCTCACCAAAAACGCGGCCTGGATGCGGGCGTCGAGCTTGTCGAGATCAAAAGAATGTCTCCGCAGGACGCCGGAATCGTCGCAGACGGTATCGCCCCGGATCCCCAGCACGCCGCCGTGCTCGTGCGCGGCGTACTGGAAGGCCTGCACGTCCCCGACGCCCGCCGAGCACATTCCATGCAGGAAAAGCATCCGCGGATTCGCGCCGTCCAGGCCGGGTACGGCGAAGCCCGGGAGATCGTCCGGGATGTCCAGCGTGTAAATGGCGACGGGAAGCTCGATTCGCCGTTGCGCGGCGGCCGGGCGTACCGCGGCGAGCGCCTGTTCGTCCCGACCACACCCCGTCGCGGCAGCCGAGATCCAGGCGAGGAGCGCAATGCGGCGAAACGTCTTGCCCATGCCCGCTTCGTGGGGGAAGAGGGCGCTCGTCGCAACCGGGGATGGCGTCGCAGAGGATCGCCCAAATGCCTCGAATGCCGCTTCCTCCAGGGGATCCGGGGTTCTGGAGGAATCACACCCGCGTCTGGAAGAGTCCGTTCATGTATTCGACGAGCAGACGCTCGCGCAGCGGGGGCGGCAGGTGGTTCAAGACCTCGCTCACCGCCGCCATTCGATCGGGCAGGCTCGCGCCCGAGACGCCCGTCGCCGCCATGGCCTCGCGCAGGATGCCGCCGAGCACCGCGGGGTCGAGCTTGGAAGCGTCGAGGGAGGCGAGCGCGCCGCGGAGCGCCGAGAGATCCCCGCCGGGCGGCGGGAGCTTCCGGGCGACGTCCACGCAGGCGCGGAGGTCACGCAGGAGCTCGTCGGCGAGCCCGAGCGCCTTCGGGTTGAGCGAGAGGTGAATGTTCTCCTTCGACGAACCAAAGCCGAGCTGGGGCTGGACGAACCAGCCGCGGGTCTTCATCTCGTCGATGACGTGAAAGACGCTGACCTCGTCGGAGGTGAAAGCGACGAGGTTCATCTCGGGCCGCGCGAGGAGGCGGAGGCCCGGGATCTCCGCGATCCCGTCCACGATCTTGCGTGTCGCCGCCAGCATTCCCCGCGCGATCTCGAGGTACCCCTCGTCGCCGAAATGGTTCAGCACGGCCCAGCAGGCCGCGAGGGGACCGGCCGATTTGGTGCTCTGCACGGTCGCGTTGATGACCGTGTAGCCCGACCATCCGGCGCAGGCATAAAACTGGTGGCGCCGGAGGTCCTTGTTCTTGTGGAGGATCACCGAGGCGCCTTTCGCGGCGAAGGCGTACTTGTGGAAGTCCATCGAGAGACTCGTGACGCCCGGGACCGTGAAATCGAAATCGGGCACGGGCGCGCCGAGCCTCCGGAAGTAGGGCAGGAGAAATCCGCCCATACACGCGTCGACGTGGAGGAGGAGGTTCTTTTCGAGGGCGAGCGCGCCGAGCTCGCGGATCGGATCCACGACGCCGTGTGCATACGAGACGGCCGATCCCACGAGGAGAATCGTGTTCGGGCCCATGGCCTCGCGCATGGCTTGCACGTCTGCCTTGAAGGTCGCGCGATCGACGGGCACGCTGACGAGCTTCACGTCGAGGTAATGGGCGGCCTTGTGGAACGCGGCGTGCGCCGTCTCGGGCACGACGATCTCGGGCTCGCGAATGCCACGCGCCTCGCGGGCATGATCACGCGCCGTCTTGACCGCGAGGAGGATGGACTCGGTGCCGCCACTCGTGAACGAACCGGCGACCTCGTCGTCGCCGCCGAGGTGGGCGACGGCCATCGAGACGACGTCGTTCTCGAGCACGAGCGTGCTCGGAAAGACCGTGGGATCGAGCGCGTTTTCCCCGAGATACATGGTATAGGCGCGGTGAATGACGCCTTCCGCCTCGGGGCCGGCATCGTAGACGTACGCAAAGGTGCGGCCATCGCGCCACGGCATGTCGTGGGCGCGGAACGCGGAGAGCTTCTCGAACAACGCGTCTTTCCCGAGACCCTTCGCGGGGATCCTCATCGTGCCTCCTCGGTGCTTCTG
>JANMGF010000645.1:0-4340 GCA_031374535.1 Polyangium sp. (in: bacteria) | reverse complement strand
GCCGAGATCTGGGCGGGCCCGGACTCCCCCCTCTCGCCGAGCGCGTTCCTCTCGGCCGCCGGCGCGGGCATGGCGCTTTTTTGCGGCGGCCATTATCTCCAGCGATTCGCGCAACGCTCCCTGGCGAACGCCGGGACCGGGACCGAGTGGAAAGCCGTCTCGTCCTTCGTCGAGTTTGGCCCGGCCTGGATTGCCCCCGCGGTCGCGTCTGCCGTAGGCCTCTCGCTCGGATTCGCGCCCGGCGGACAGCCGCACGGGCTCTTTCATCTCGTGCTCGATCCCTTGCTCGTGCGAGGAGGACTCGGCCGCGCCGCGCACCCTTTCTGGGCGTTTGGCCTCCTTTTCCTGCTCGGGTGCCTCCTCGTCGCGGGCTGGGCGACAGCGCTGTATTTCCACCGCGCCGCGCCCGAACGGCCCGGAATCCTGCCGACACGCCTGCGCGGCCTTTACGTGACGGCGCTCGCTCGATTCTGGCTGGACGCGGCCTACGAACGATTCTTGATTGCGCCGATCCTCCGGCTCGGACGCGCGCTCGATCGCGTCGATGCCTCGCTCCTCGACCGCGCCTTCGGCCGCCCGCTGTCGCCCAAAAACGCGCCCGCGCCGCTCGCGGCCTTCCAGGAGAAGGTGCTCGCCGGCGAGATCGACGACGCGGATCCCTTCGCGGCCGTACGCACGGCGCTCGACCGCGAGACCTTTGATTCCCCCGCGCCCGGCGACGAGGACGATTTCGCGCGTGGCCATGGCATCCCGGGCAGGATCGTCCAGTACGCGGCGTCCCTCGCGCACCTCGTCGAAAAACACGTGGTCGGGCGCGCCATGGGTCGGGGAATCCCGATCACCGGGGATCTCCTCGGGCGCACCCTCGATCACGTCGAGGCGCTGCTGGAAAGACCCTTGGTCGTCGGCGCGCTCGTGGTCCTTTCCCTCTTCGTCGTCGTTCGCTGGGCCATTTGACCATGAACGAGATCCCGTATTCCTCCGCCCTACCCTTTCCGATCCTGAGCGCGCTCCTCCTCGTGCCGGTCCTCGCCGCGGTGTTCGTGCGGAACCTGAAAAAGACGCGCCACGTCTATACGCTCGGCCTCGCCGCAGCCGCGATCGAGCTCGCGCTCGCCGTGCTGGTCGTCGCGCGATTCGAACGGCATACGCCCGCGCTCCAGCTCGTCGAGAACACGCCGCTCATGGGAGGCCTTTCGTACCACCTGGGGGTCGACGGCATCAGCGTCCTCTTTTTGCCCCTGACCGCGCTCCTCGCGCTCCTCGTGATTCTCCACGCGCAGGTCGCGGCGAAAGAACGGCCCGGCCATTACCTCGCCACCATCTTTTGCCTCGAGCTCACGCTGATGGGGGCGTTCGTCTCGGTGGATCTCCTGCTCTTCTGGGTGTTCGCCGCGCTCGAGCTCGTGCCCGGCACCTTGCTCGTGCGAAGCTGGGGCACGGGGCCGGGGCGTCGCGCGGCGGCGCGGCGTTATGCGGCGCTCAATGCCATGGGCGTCCTGCTCGTCCTCGCCGCCGTGATTGTCCTCGGACGCGCCACGGGTGCGCCGCCCTTCTCGCTCGGCGCCCTGCTCGACGCCCCCGCGCCCGCAAAGGCGCAATATCTCGCCTTCTGGCTCTTCGTGATCGGGTTCGCCGTCCGGATCCCCCTCTTTCCTTTTCACGGCTGGCTGCCGCCCGTGATGGCCGAGGGCCCGACCGTGGGCGTGAGTGTTTTTCTCGTCGGCGCCAAGCTCGGCGTCTACGGCCTGCTCCGCTTCGTGGTCCCCCTCCTCCCGCTCGCCGTCCACCGTTATGGTTCGACCCTGGCCATCGTCGGCATCGTCGGCATGCTGTACGGCGCCTTGCTCGCGCTCGTCCAGACAAACCTGCGGCGCCTCGTCGCGTTCGCCTGCCTCGCGCATACGGGCAGCGTGCTCGTGGGGCTCTCGGCGCTCAACGTGGAGGGGCTCTCGGGGGCCCTGCTCGTCACGCTCAACGTCGGCCTGAGCGCCGCCGGGCTCTATTTCGTCGCGGGGTTTTTGCATCGCCGGTTCGGCTCCACGGAGATCGATCGCGCGGCGAGGCTCTCGCATCACGCGCCCCTCCTCTCGTTCACGTTCCTGCTCGTCGGACTGTCGACGATTGGAATGCCGGGGACGAGTGGATTCGAGGCCGAGCACCTGGTCGTCGTCGGCGCGCTCGGCGCGCACCACGGCATCATGGCCATCGAGGTTCTACTCGGCAGCTTGCTCGGGGCTGCTTATCTCCTGCGGTATTTCCAGCGCGCATTCCTGGCCTCCGCCGCGGCCGGATCGACGCCTTTCCCCACGAGCGCGAAATCCCCGAACGGCCCGGTGGTGCGTGACCTCGGCCCGCGCGAGCTCGTCATCGCCGGCGCGGTCGGCGCGATCATCGTGGGGCTCGGGCTTTTTTTCCACCCGCTCCTCGAAGTCGTGGACGGCTCCGTGCGCGCGATGTCTTCGCGGCTCGAACAGGCCAAACCGAAGACGCCCGTCGCGAAGCACGGGGAGGGCGCCCCCTAGCGGGCGCGGAGGAGGTTCGTCATGCCAATCCGAGAAATCTTCGCCGTCGATCAGGTCGGTTTTCCCGTCCTCTCGGCGCTGATCTTCCTGCCGCTCGCGTGGGCCCTCCTCGTCCTCGGGATCGGGAACGAAAAACACGCCCGCAGGACGGCCCTCGCCGGCGCCCTCTCCGAGCTCGTCCTCTCGCTTTTCGTGCTCGCGCGGTTCTCCGCCGGCACGCCCGACGTGCAATTCGCTGAACGGCGCGCCTGGATCCCGACCCTCGGCGCGAGTCATCACCTCGGCGTCGACGGCATGAGCGTGCTTTTCCTGCCCGTCTCCGCGCTGCTCACGGTGCTCGTGCTCGTCGCGTCCTGGTACGACGTGACGACGCGCGCTCGGGGGTTTTACGCGGCCATTCTCGCGCTCTCCGCGATGGTGATGGGGATCTTCTCGTCGCTCGATCTCGTCCTGTTTTTCGTGTTCTGGGAGGCCTCGCTCGTCCCCGTGTATTTCCTCGTGAGCCTGTGGGGCGTGGGCCCCGAGCGCAGGTACGCCGCGATGAAATACGTGCTCACGATGCTCGCCGCCTCGGGGCCGCTCCTCCTCGGTATCGTGCTTCTCGCGGTGGTGGGCCGTGAAAGCCCGGACGCTCCCTACACGTTCGACTGGCTCGTCCTGCGCACCCGGCCCGTCCCGGCGTCGATCGGGCCCACCGTGTTTTTCTTGCTGCTGGTCGGCTTCGCCGTCAAAGGCCCCTTCGTCCCGTTGCATACCTGGATGCCCACGATGCTACGCGAGTGCCCCGTGGGAATCGGCGTCCTGCTCACGGGGCTCAAGCTCGGCAGTTATGGCGTGCTCCGCTTCGTCGTGCCGCTGCTCCCCGAGGCCACGGCGCAAAACGCATGGATCCTCGGCGCCGTGGGCGTCACGGGGATCGTCTATGGCGCGCTCGTCGCGCTCGTCCAGCCAAACCTGCGGCGTATGCTCTCGTTCTCGTGCCTGAGCCACGTGGGCTACGTGTTGCACGGGATTTCCTCGGGCTCGACCGAGGGTCTCTCGGGCGCGGTGCTCGCCATGCTGAACCTGGGTTTGTCCGCCACCGGCCTGTTTTTCCTGACCGGATTTTTGCAAAATCGCGTGGGTTCGTCCGAGGTATCAGCGCTCGGCGGCGTCGCGCAGAAAGCGCCGCGCGCTGCGGTTCTGTTCCTGCTCCTCGGCCTCGCCGCCATCGGGCTCCCCGGCACGAGTGGGTTCCCCGGCGAACACCTCGTTTTGCTTTCGGCCTATCGCACGAGCCTCCCGATGCTCGGGCTCGCGCTTTTGGGCACGATCCTCGGCGCCGCCTATGTCCTCCGCGTCTTCGAGCAGGTTTTTCTCGGCCCCGTGACCCGACCACGCGTCGCATCGATGAAGGATTTACGGCCCCTCGAATGGGGCGTCCTCGGCTGCCTGTCCATTCTCGTGCTCGTCGTCGGCCTTTATCCGCGGCCCTTGCTCGCGATCGTCGGGCCGAGCGCCGAGGCCCTCGCGCGCCCTCCCACGAAGGCCGTCGCGGCTCGCCCGTGATCCTCCTCCCGCCGTGCTCGCCCGGGAACCTCCGGCCACGTCGTTCCGTCAAGTGTCCGACATGAGTGCCACCTCCGAGCCAGGGGCCAGGACCGCGGAAGGATCGTTCCCCCGCTTTCCAGAGGTGGCCCCGCGTCTCCGCTCGGCTAGAGTGGCCCCGTCGGCACACTCGTTCGACGGGATTTCCATGACCGCTCCGCACCCAACGTCCATCGCGGAAGGTCGCGCGCAGTTCGAGGCGGCGGTTCGCCCGGTCATGCCACGACT
>JANMGF010000567.1:0-3455 GCA_031374535.1 Polyangium sp. (in: bacteria) | reverse complement strand
GGTAGTGCTCTACCACTGAGCTACGCGCCTGTGCTGCATCCCTACGCCGACCGCCAACGGGCGGAGCGGCGAAGAGAGGCGCGTTGGTACCAGTCGGGGCTTCGCTGGTCAAGAAAAAAAACGAATCCGGGGGGACGGGTGGAGGGATCGGGAGGGGGTCGAGGAGGGCCTGGCACCATTTGCTCCAGGTTTTCTGGCCCTTCCTTGCGTGTTCCTTCGATCGTGGGTATGGACGGCCGCTTTCCGCGTGATCGGGGGCTCGCACTCGGAAAGCCGAGCTTCGTCCCCGTGGAGATGACCGCCTCGTGACCATGCTGTTTTTGTCTCAGCCGACCACCGTAGCGCCCGGCCAGGGCGCCCCTCCCGCTCCCGCACAACCTTCGCAGGGGGCTCCCCCTGCGTCGCCCCCCGAGGGCGGAGGCGGCGGGGGACAGCCGTTCGGCGGGATGACCATCCTCTTCTTCCTGCTGCCGCTCCTCTTCGTGTTCCTGATGACGCGGAACCAGTCGAAGAAGCAAAAGGACCTCGAGTCCGCCTTGAAACCAGGGGACAAAGTCGTCACCTCGGCGGGGCTCATCGGCAAGCTGATCGAGGTCGGTGATCGCACGGTCAAGCTGGAGATCGCCCCCGGCGTCAACGTGCAGGTCTTGAAGTCGGCGATCCAGGGCGTCGACGTCGATCCCAAGGCCGCCGCCGAGGCGAAGGACAAGGCGCAGGAAAAGAAAGCGTAGCGCGCGCGCTTCGGGTAAGAAGGCCTCGCGACGCCCCCCGAGTCGACCCTCCCATGATCTACAACATCCTCCAGTACGTCTTTGCTGGTCTCGGCGCGCTGTCCATCGGACTCGGCGTGTGGCAGAGGTCGAAGCGAGGCGTCTTCATCATGTCGGCGATCGCCTCGTTGTTCGCGGCGATCGCTGCGCACTACCAGGTGTTCTGGGCGACCGCGACCTTCGGGCTCTGTGTCCCGTGGGCCCTGCTCTGCGTGTTGCCGACGATCGATCTCGGCTGGCGCGTGAAGACCGGCTTCGTCCTGTTCCTCGCGCTCGGGTCGGCGCTCTCCATCTACCCGACGTACCACGACGAACGGTACGGCCGCCTCAACCGATCGGGCCTCGGGCTCGAGGAGCGCGTGAAGGTCGAGGAGGACGCGCGCGTCGGCAACCGCGGCGTGCGCGAGTGGCTGCTCACGAACGTGCCCTTTCGCCTGGTGCGTGGCCTCGATCTGAAGGGCGGTCTCCGGCTCGTCTACACGGTCGACGTCGACGAGGCGATCAAGGACAAGCGCGACCGGTACTACGACGAGCTGCGCCAGGCGCTCGGGCGGTCATACGGGTTCGTGGAGCAGGACAAGCAAGCGACGCCCGACGACCTGAAGAAGCTCGTCGGCAAGGCGCGCGTCGAGAAGTCGCGCGACCAGGCGGGCACGCTGTTCATCACCTTCGAGGACGCGGCGGACGCGGACAAGGTGACGGACGAGTTCATGCGTCCGTTCCAGGAGATGCAGCGCCAGTTCTCGTCGGATCGGAAACGCGTCACGCTCCGCATCAAGGGCGACGTCGAGACCGACATCCGCACGAAGGCCGTGACGCAGGCAAAGGAGACGGTGAACCGCCGCGTCGACAGCCTGGGCCTCAAGGAGGCCGGTGTCACGACGCGCGACGAGGACATCATCATCGAGATCCCTGGCGACAACGAGCAGTCGTTCGCCGAGATCCGGGACATCGTCAGCCAGACCGCGCGCCTCGAGTTCAAGCTGCTCGACGACGAGGTGAACTTCCTCGAGTCCGAGGTCCGGAACCCGAAAAACAAGGACGTGAAGGGCCTGCGTTTCCAGCAGGAGCAGGCCCCCGTCGGCCCCGGTAAGCAGAAGGCGAACTACTTCGCCATCCTCGAGCGCATGGAAGGCGAGGACATGCGCCAGGCGCTCGCGCGGCTGCGGGAGTGGTCCTCGACGCTTTCGGTGCCTGACGATCACGAGATCGGCTTCAGCAAGTACCAGGCCTACGACGAGGAGAAGGACTCGGTCGAGGACGTCGGCTGGAGGACCTACTACCTCTTCAGCAAGGCCGAGATCACCGGTGACATGGTGAGCGACGCGCAGGCGATGCCGGATCCGAGCGATCGTGGCCTCGGCGGCTGGCTCGTGCAGATGAAGATGACGAGCGTCGGCGGCGATCGCTTCGAGGCCATCACCGAGAAGAACATCAAGCGCCGCTTCGCGATCATCCTCGATCAGAAGGTGGAGAGCGCGCCGGTCATCCAGTCGAAGATCCCCGGCGGCATCGCGACGATCACGATGGGCTCGGCGAACGTGGACCAGCAGGTCACGGACGCGCGCAAGCTCGAGCTCGTCCTGCGCTCGGGCGCGCTTCCTGCGCCGATCTCGCCCTCGAATGAGCAGCTGATCGGCCCCTCGCTCGGTCAGGACGCGATCGTGCAGGGCGCGAAGGGCGGCCTCGCGGGCGTCATCCTCGTGCTGCTGTTCATGCAGATCTACTACAGCCGCGCAGGGCTGATCGCGAACGTCGCGGTGCTCTTCAACATGGTGCTTCAGGTGGCGATCCTCGCGATGTTCGGCGCGTCGATGACGCTGCCCGGGATCGCGGGCCTCGTGCTCACGGTCGGCATCGCGGTCGACGCGAACGTGCTCATCAACGAGCGCATCCGCGAGGAGCTCCGGCAGGGCAAGAGCCCACGGGCGGCGGTGGACGTGGGCTACGACAAGGCCTTCAGCGCCATCCTCGACGGCCACGTGACCACGCTGATCTCGGGCCTGATCCTCGCGCAGTACGGTTCGGGTCCCATCAAGGGCTTCGCCGTGACGCTCATCGTGGGCATCGCGGTCAGCCTGTTCACCGGCGTCGTCTGTACGCGGCTCATGTTCGACTGGGCCGTGCGGGCGCGCAAGGTCAAGAAGCTCCACCTAGGCTGAGGCGCAGCACATGGAATTCATCAAGCCTGGGCGACAGTTCGACTTCATGAGCAAGCGCTGGCTCTTCATGGGCATCAGCGCGCTACTCCTGCTCGTGTCGATCGTCGCCTTCATCAAGCCGGGACCGAAGCTCGGCACGGATTTCAAGGGCGGCACGGAGCTCGAGGTCGGCTTCCTCAAGCCGACGGGGGCCGGCGACATCCGCGCGGCCGTGGAGTCGCTCGGTTTCGAGGCGCCCGACGTCATCCGCGTGAAGGACAGCGGTACCGAGGACACGCACCGCTTCTTGATCCGCGTGCAAGAGGTCAGCGCCCTCAGCGATCAGCAGAAGGAAACGATCCGCGAGAAGCTCTGCAACCTCCCCGAGGGCGCGGCGCCGAGCGCGGACTTCGAGGCGCGTTGCCCGGCGAACGCGCGCGCGGGCGAGATCAAGTACAGCCCTGGCGGCGACAAGGTCACGATGCGTTACGAGGTCGAGCCCGATCTCGCGACCATCAAGGCGCAGCTCACGGGCATCACGGGC
>JANMGF010000557.1:0-9533 GCA_031374535.1 Polyangium sp. (in: bacteria) | reverse complement strand
CGACTCGATCGCTCGTGTCCGATCCCGTCCTCACGGCGCGCGAGTCTAGCGCGCTCGACGGTGAAGCAAGGTCCCCCGACGGCGGCGTGTCCTCGTCGACTCGCTGCCATGTCACGCCGCCGCCGGGGAACCGATCGAAGCCAAGCCAAGCAAGCCAAGCAAAGGAAGCGCTCGCGCGCTGCGACGAGGACATCGAGCAAGAGCCGGGCCGCGCACGCTCGCCCGCGATTGCCGCGTCCTCCGCACGCGTGAAGCCGTGTCCCCCTGACAACGCTGTCGCATCGGTGGATCTTCGCGTGCGCAGCTCGATGTGCAGAGCCGCCCGAGGCGGCACGCGCTCAGAAACCGCCGAGGATCTGGTACGTGAGCCGCGCCGCGAGCGCGAGCGAGACCACGAGCACGGCCGAACGGATGAGCTGTTCACCGCCACGCACGGCCGCGCGCGCGCCGAGCACGCCGCCCACCGCCTGCGCCACGGCCATCGGTAACGCGATGCGGAAATCGATACGTCCGGCCAGCGCGAAGCTCACCATCGCGGCGAGGTTCGAGGCGAAGTTCGCGACCTTCGCGTTCGCCGTGGCCCGCGTGAGATCGTCGCCGAAGACCGTCGTGTAGAGCAGGATGAGGAACGTCCCCGTGCCCGGACCAAAGAAGCCGTCATAGGCGCCGATCACGAGCGCGATGGTCACGGCCGTCGCGAGGGGACGGCGCTCGGCGATCGCCCACGGGCGCGGCGGGGGAGGCGGCGGTTCCCCGTTCTTGGCCTCCTTCGGCCGGCGCCTGCCGCGCGCCGCGAAGAAGACGGCCACGCCGATCAGGAGCACGAGCACGATCGGACGAAGCACCTCCGGCCGCGCCTCGAGCAGCGCACGCGCGCCTGCCGCGGAGCCCAGCGCGGCGGCGAGGAACGTCGGCCAGAAGCGCTTCTTGTCGACGCGGCCCGCGCGCACGAACGAGAGGAGCGACGCGCCCGAGCCGAAGACGGCCTGCCCCTTGTTCGTGCCGAGCGCGAGGCGCGGATCGGCGATCGCCACGAGCAACGCAGGCACCGTGAGCAACCCACCGCCGCCGGCGATCGCGTCGATCAGACCGGCGGCAAGGGCGACCGCGCAGAGGAGCGGAAGGGCAAGCAAGGGCGGGAGGGCGCTCCTACCAAAAAAGCCGGCGAGCTGTCACTCGGCGTCGGCGGAGGCGAGCGCGACGTTGCTCGTTTCCAAGGGCGCAGGGCGCTCGCGCGCGTGTGCGATGCGAACCACCGCGAGGTCGAGCGGCGAGAAACGCGCATCCGAAGCGCCGCCAAAAAGCTCCAAGCGAATGGCGCGATGCGGCGGAGCCACGCCGCCCTCGCCGCAGATCACGGCCGCGACCTCGGACGACTTCGCCGCGCCCGAGCCCGTGATCTCCACGAGGACATCCAGCGTCACGATGTCGCCCACGAGCCCAGCGCGCCCCAGCGCCGCGCGCGCCTCGGCCCCGCCCACCTCGGCGGAGACGAGGTACTTGCGCACGTCGACGACCTTCCCGATCCCCTCGATTTCACGGCGAATCGGGAGCGTCGACGCTGCCATCGCCGCGCGGCAGGAAGCAGCGAGCACCTCCTCCGCGCTTTGCCCCGGCGCCGTCGTGAACGCCGAACGCGCGAACGCGAGCACGTACCGCGCGCCGCGGATCACGCGCGAGAGCGCCACGTCTTCGGTGCCGAGGAGCGCCGCTCCCCGGAACCGCAGACCCGCGGGGCTCGCCGCGTTCATGCGCTCGACGAGCGACGCCACCTCCGCGGGCTCGAGCGAACGTTCGAGCCGCACGTCGGTGTACTCGTCGAGGCTTGCCACGCCGAGCGAGAGCGCAGGGCCGAAGACCATGTCGGGCTTCGGATGGAAGCCCTTCGTGTAGACCATTTTCTCGCCGACGCGCCGGAACACGCGCGGCAACTCGCGCACCACGTCGAGGTGCCCGAGCAGCGCCATCACGCCCGTCTTCTCGAAGCCAATGCGGTAGCGGACCCCCCCGCGTCCCCTCATCGGCTGCACCTTCACCTTCGCCGGCGCCGGCGCCTCCACGAGCGCCTCGTCCTCGGCCTCCCCCTCCTCCACACGCGCCTCGACGACCGGCGCGGGCTTCGGCGTTTCCTTCAAGATCGGCAGCCGCTTCTGCGCCCCGAGCCTCTCCAGGAAATCGACCCGCTCGTTCCGCATCTGCGTCATGTCGCAGGCGACGCCGCAGTCGTAACAGACGAGCCTGCGCTGATCGGCGAGCGCATCCTCCACATTCGTATGATGCACGAACGCGCCCGCCACCTTCCCGCAGGGCGGGCTCAGGCGGCTCTGAAGCGCCTTGCGATACTCGCGCGCCAAAAACCCTTCTTCCAGGCCGACATCGATGTGATCCCACGGCAAACGCGCCGTCACGGGGATCGTCCCCAAAAACCGCGATCGATCGAGGCCGACGTGCGCGAAGGCCTCCTCCCACACGTCGAGGCGCAGCCGATCGTCCCACGAATCGAAACGCGCGCCGTTCCGGTACGCGCGCTCGAGCACGTCGCAAAGCGTGCGATCCCCGCGCGCGAAGATCCCTTCGAGCACGCTCGCCTCTGCGCCGTGCGTCTTGAGCTTCACGTTGCGGTGAGGCTTGACCGTCTGCCGCAAGAGGTCCTGCTTGCGCGAGACCTGGCTGAGCGTGTCCATCGCCGCCCACTGGAAAGGCGTGTGGGGCTTCGGAACGTGGGTCGAGACGCTCACCGTCACCTCCACGTTTTTCTTGCCGATCTTGCGACCGACGGCGGCCGTCCGCGCGCCCATCTCCACGATCCCGACGACGTCCTCGTCCTCCTCGGTCGGCAGCCCGATCATCGAGTAGAGCTTCATCCGCTCCCAACCACGCGAGAAGATGCGCTCGGCCGTCTCGAGGAGCTGCTCTTCCGTGACGTTCTTGTTCACCACGTCGCGCATCCGCTGCGTGCCCGCCTCGGGCGCGAACGTCAGGCCCGACGCGCGCACGCGCTTGAGCTCGTCGAGCAGATCGGGCTCGAGGCCGTAAGCGCGCAGCGACGAGACCGACATGCTCACGCGCTCCTTCGCGAGCTTGTCGGCGACCTTCTTGATGAGCGGCGAGATACACGAGACGTCCGCCGTGCTGAGCGCCGTGAGCGAAACCTCGTCGTTGCCCGACGCCTTCACCGCTTCGAGCACCGTGTTCACGATCTGCTCCGGATCACGCTCACGCACGGGCCGGTAGATCATGCCCGCCTGGCAGAAGCGGCATCCCTCGGTGCAGCCGCGCGCGATCTCGATCGACACGCGGTCGAAGATCGCCTCGGGCCCGCCCGTCGGGCTCACCGCGGGAAACGGATACTTGTCGAGATCCACGAGCGCGCGATCGACTGGCAACGGCAGCCCCGGCTCGACCGCCGCCTCGACGATCGCGAACCCCGTATCCGGATCCGTCTCCGTCCGGTACAGCGACGGCACATACACCGCGCCGAGCTTCGCGAGCGCCATCAGCCGCTCCCGCCGCGGCACGCCCGCCTTGCGCAGCCGCACCCACGTGAGCGCCACCTGCGTCGCCTTCTCCTCGCCGTCGCCGATCACCACCGCGTCGACGAACGCGCTCACCGGCTCGGGATGCGTCGCCGTCGGCCCGCCTGCGATGACCAGCGGATCGTCCTCGCCGCGGTCCGCCGAGCGCAACGGCACGCCGCCGAGGTCGAGCATCAAGAGGAGGTTCGAGTACGTGAGCTCGAACTGAAGCGAGAAGCCGACCACATCGAAGTCGCGCAGCTTCCGTTTGCTCTCCAACGAAACGAGCGGAATGTTCCGGGCTCGAAGCTCCGCCTCGACGTCCTTCCACGGCGCGTAACAGCGCTCGGCCAGCGTGCGCGGATCGTCGTTCAGGAGCTTGTAGAGGATCTTGAACCCGAGGTGGCTCATGCCGATGTCGTACACATCGGGGAACGCGAGGCAGACCGTGGCCTCCACGCCGGACCAGTCCTTGACCGTCGAGCCAACCTCGCCGCCCGTGTAGCGCGCGGGCTTCTCCACCCTGTCGAGAAAATCGGCATACGGGTGGCCATCGAGAATCGCGGGTGCTTCTGCCATGGGAAAACCTCGGCGGGGGGGCCTCTCGGGTAGCACGCGCGCCATCGAGCGAGAAGGAGCGCGTGCACCCGGACCCGCATGGGCGCGCTGGGTTGCACCTGGTCCACATGCCGACTACGTTGCCCGCCCTCGTGTCAAGTCGTTTCGAGCTCGTTTCAGGCTTCTCCCCGTGTGGCGACCAACCTCGCGCAATCGAGGAGATCTGCGCGGCGTACGGCCGGTCCGAGAAAATGCAGTGCCTGCTCGGCGTCACGGGCAGCGGCAAGACGTTCACGGCGGCCAAGGTCATCGAGCGCCTCCAGCGCCCCACGCTCATCCTCGCCCCCAACAAGACCCTCGCGGCCCAGCTCTACGGCGAGATGCGCGAGCTCTTCCCGAACAACGCCGTCCACTACTTCGTCAGCTACTACGACTACTACCAGCCCGAAGCGTACGTCCCCTCGAGCGACACCTTCATCGAGAAGGACGCGATCATCAACGACGCCATCGACCGGATGCGCCACGCCGCGACGCACGCGCTCCTGTCCCGGCCGGACGTGCTCATCGTCGCCTCGGTGAGCTGCATCTACGGCA
Organism: Polyangium sp. (in: bacteria); assembly: GCA_031374535.1. GTDB lineage: Bacteria > Myxococcota_A > Polyangia > Polyangiales > Polyangiaceae > Polyangium. Next base: position 4,866 of record JANMGF010000557.1, on the reverse strand, counting down.
TCGGCTCGGCCGAGAGTTACCACGGCCTGCTCATCAAGATGGAGTGCGGCCAGGAGCTACGCCGCGACGAGCTCCTTCGCCGCCTCGTCGACATCCAGTACGACCGCAACGACATCGACTTCCACCGCGGCACCTTCCGCGTGCGCGGCGATGTCGTCGAGATCTTCCCCGCCTACGAGGAGAACGTCGCCGTTCGTGTCGAGTTCTTCGGCGACGAGATCGAGGCCATCAAGGAGGTCGATCCCGTCCGCGGCAAGGTCCTCGGCACGCTCGATCGCATCGCGATCTACCCCGGCTCGCACTACGTCACCGAGCAGCAGCAGCTCCGCAAGGCCATCGGCGCCATCCGCGAAGAGCTCCAAGGCCGGCTCGACTTCTACGACAAAGCCGGCCGTTTCCTGGAGAAGCAGCGCATCGAGCAGAGGACCATGTACGACCTCGAGATGCTCGAGCAGATGGGCTTCTGCAACGGCATCGAGAACTACTCGCGCCACCTCTCGGGCCGCAAGCCGGGCGAGCCGCCGCCCACCTTGATCGACTACTTCCCCAAGGACTTCTTCCTCATCATCGACGAGTCGCACCAGACGATCCCGCAGGTCGGCGCGATGTACCGCGGCGACCGCGCCCGCAAGGAGACCCTCGTCGACTACGGCTTCCGCTTGCCGAGCGCGCTCGACAACCGGCCGCTCAAGTTCGAGGAGTTCGAGGGGCACTACGACAACGTCCTCCTCGTCAGCGCAACGCCTGGCGACTACGAGCTCGTGAAGACCGGCGGCGTGGTCGTCGAGCAGATCATCCGACCGACGGGCCTCACCGATCCCGAGATCGTCGTTCGCCCCGTCTCCGGTCAGGTCGACGATCTCCTCGAGCGCATCCGCGAACGCGTCTCGGTGAACGAACGCATCCTGGTCACCACATTGACCAAACGCATGGCCGAGGATCTGACCGAGTACTACACGGAGCTCGGCGTGCGGGTTCGTTACCTGCACTCGGACATCGACACGCTCGAGCGCATCGAGATCTTGCGTGATCTGCGGCGCGGCGAGTTCGACGTCCTCGTCGGCATCAACCTCCTTCGCGAGGGCCTCGATCTGCCCGAGGTCTCGCTCGTCGCGATCCTCGACGCCGACAAGGAAGGCTTCCTGCGCAGCCCGCGCTCGCTGATCCAGACGATCGGCCGCGCCGCGCGTAACGTCCGCGGCGAGGTCATCATGTACGGCGACCGCGAGACGGAGGCGATGCGCCGCGCCATCCAGGAGACGGGCCGTCGTCGCGAGATCCAGAAGGCGTACAACATCGAGCACAACATCACGCCGGCCACGGTCACCAAGGCGATCCTCGATCTCTCGCCGACCTCCGGCGGACGCGACTACTACGCCGTCCCCAAGGGCCCGACGCGCGGGACCGGACCTGGCAAGGACGGGGCGAACACGGCAGCCGATCTCGCCGATCGTATCGAGGCGTTGCGCCTGGAGATGTTCGCCGCTGCCGAGAACCTCGAGTTCGAGAAGGCCGCGCGGCTACGTGACCAGCTCCGCGGCCTCAAGGGCGAGCTCGCGGAGACCGGCGAAGAGATGCCCCCTGCGCCGGCCAAAGCGAAACCTCGCGCGAAGGCCAAGGCGGGCGGCGGCGCAAAACCGGGCACCCGTGGTGGTGCGAACCCGGGCCGAGGCCGCTACCGCTGAACGGCGCGCGGGCCCCGGCGCTGCGGCGGTTTCAGCTCTCGCGGCCCGTGATGTGGGGAACCTGGCTGGGCTCGATCGAGCCCCCATCGCTCCCTTCGAGCTTCTCGAGGTCGGCGTTCACGCGCGAGACCTCCTCGACGAAGGCTGCGACCGAGAGGCCCAACGTGCCTTCGGGTGCGTCGCGCAGTTTGTCGAGGGCGAGCTCGAGGAGCAGGGCTGCGCCGCTCGGGCTCTTGGCGCGGTGCAGCTTGTGCATCGCGGTGGCCACGAGGATGAGGCCCTGCACGAACTCGCGTGCGGAGTCCGCCTCCGGCAAGGTGCGCCGGTACTCTTCCCACATCTCTTGCGCGTCGTAGAAGCGCTGCCCGCGGTACGCCCGGAGGCCGCTCTGCAAGAGCGCGTTCGGATCCACGGGCGGCGTCGATACGCGCGGCTCGAGCACGGGCGCCTGCGTGACGCGCGTGAGCGGCGGGATGAACGCGTCCTCCAGGTTCTTCTGGGCGACGGACAAGAGCCGCTTCACCTCGGCCAGACACGTACGCGTCGCGTCGCGGAACGTCGCGAGGTCGAGACCGCCGTAAACATCGGGCAGCGCGTCGAGCTTGGTGAGCGCACGTTCGAGCAGGTGCACCGAGCCTCGGAGCTCGGCGTTGTGACGAACCTTGTGCATGGCGTTCGTCACATGAATGATCGCCTGCAAAAACCGACGGTTCGTCTCGTCCTGTTCGTCCTGGGAGACTTGCGTCCAGATGTCGTAGGCGTCGAAATAGCAACCCGCGTGGTAGGCCTCGAGCCCGCGATTGAAAGCAACTTCACGATCGTCGTTCGTATCGTCGGCCATGGCGGCGTGGGAGACGATACACGACCATGCAGAGGTTTGAAAGGGCGCGTGCGTGGTCCCGGGCGATCCTGCGCGAGGGGGTCGGCCGGGGCGCGTGATCGCGGATCGTCGACCGAAGGGCCTGGAGGGGCTACACCTCCACGGTGACGAAGGACCAAGGGAAACGCGCGGGCCAGGGGCGAAAAAAACGCAAGGGAGCACCCCCGAAGGGCTCGTGGGGGAGCCTCACCGCGGCGATCGGCGCGGTCGCGATGTTCGGCTTCCTTCTCTACGGCTCCTGCAAGGGCGACGAGCCCACGGCCACGGCCGACCCCGAGCGTTCCCCTGCCGCGCCTCCTCCTTTCGCCGCGGCCCCCGCCGTCACGACCGCCCCTGCCCCTGCTCCTCTGGCCCCTCGCGCGAAAGACGCGAAGGAAGAAAACTGGAACGATGCGCAGATCAGCTGGCAGAGCTACGAGGCCGGGATGGCGCTCGCCAAGACCGCGAAAAAGCCGGTTTGTCTCGTCTTTTACACGGGCTGGTGCCCCCATTGCCGCAATTATAGCCGCGTCTTTCAGGATCCCCGCATCGTGGCCCGCGCCCGCGATTTCATCATGATCCGCGTGAACCCGGATGACGAGTCGGCGATCGGCGACAAATACGCGCCCGACGGCTCGTACGTCCCGCGCACGTTTTTCCTGGCACCGGACGGCGCGCTTTTGGCCGACGTACACGCGCCGCGGCCCAAGTTCCTGCATTTCTACGACGAGAGCGACCCGGCGTCGCTGCTCGGCGGCATGGACGCCGCGCTGAGCAAAGTCGTACGGCCGATGTGATTCTCAGGGCGCCGCCTACGCGTCCTCGTAAAGGTCCGGCCGGCGCTCCCCCATTCCGATCCCCCACCCCATCGAATACCGCGCGTTGATCTCGCAACGCGGATTGAACCGCAGGCTCCCTTTTTCGTCGCGCCAGCGGAACGCATCCACCCCGAACGGGCCGAAATACCCCGCCGCCGCGAGCGCCGCGCCCGCCTGCGAAGCCGCTCGCGTGAACATCTCCGTCTCTTCCCGCCCGATCTCCCCCACCCGCGCGGGCCGCGTCGAGATCCACGTTCCATCCGGCGCCGTCTCCTGCCACGTCGGCTCGCCGAACGACGACGTCCCGTTTGGCGCGACATACCCGTGCCAGCCGAAATCGGCCACGCGATCGACCCACGGCTCGACCACGAGCGCGCCGAACGAGCGGAGCGACGCCTCGATCCACGGCCGCGCCGCGCCCAGAACCTCGTCCTCCCGCGCGCGCCGCCGCCCGCGCCCCGCGAATCCGTGGGGCCTTCGCAAGAGCCAGTTGCCCCCCGGCGACGGCGCCGCGAGCGCCTCGCGCACCTCCTCGAACGTCATCACGCACCGCTGCCCCGGAAGCGTTGCCCCGAGCGCCAGCGAGAATCGACGATCGTTCACCGCCCGAAGCACCTCGTAGGGCGGCGCCTCGGGCACACGCGCCCCTGCGCGCTCCAGCGCCAGAAGCGCCCGCGGCGTCGGAAGCCAGGCCCTCCCCGCGGCCCCCTCGGCGCGCCGCGCCTCGTTCGGATCACCAAACAGCAATCGATCGGTCGGACGCACCAATGCGCCGAGAAGCCGCGCGAGCTCCGGCAAACGCGCGCGCGCCCTGGCATCCAGCGTCCGGCGTGCGTCTTCGAGCTCTACCTCGGCGCCGAGGTTCAGGAGCCACGCAACGCGGGGGGTTGGGGGCGTAGCTCGGCTTGTCCGAGCGTAGCCCCCAACCGTCAATGGGGCGCCCATCCATCGAGCTCCTTCAAAAAGCCTTCCGTGAATCCAGCCCGGATCCGGTCTTCGCGGTTCAGCGGCGAGCCACGCATCACCATCGGCGAAAGCGGCTCCGGCAAGTGCGCTCGCCACGCCTCGAAATCGAGCCCCTCCGTGAAACGCTGGAACCACCGCACCCCGAACCGCACGTGCGGGATCTCCTCGGCACAAATGATCTCCTGGATCCGCGCCCCCTCCTCGTCGCCGATCGCCCGAAATCGCCCCGCGAAACGCGCCGTGTGGTCGAGGTTGCCCCCCTCGAGCCCCATTCCCATCACCGCGGCGAAATGCGTCGGCGTCTTCGAACGCGGGACACGCTCCCAGAACCAATCCCGCACCGGAAAGTCCCCGAAAACGTGCCCGAGCCCCTCCATGTACCGCGAATACATCGCCATGTGGCGAATCTCGTCCCCCGCGATCCGCAGGAGCCCTCTCTTGAAGGCCCGCGGCGCCTCCGGGAACGCGAGAAGCGCCCACGCCATCAGCTCGGCGGCCTGCAATTCATGATGCAGGAACGTGTGCACGAGCTGCGCCC
>JANMGF010000532.1:0-2634 GCA_031374535.1 Polyangium sp. (in: bacteria) | reverse complement strand
ACGAGCCGAGCTACGCCCCCAAACCCCCTCATCGCCCTTCGAACCGCGCCTTCGCTTCGGGATCACCCGGGTGGGAACGGAGCCACGCGCGCGTCTCGGAGGCGGCCACGTCCGGCCTGCCCGCGGCGATCTCGGCCGCGACGAGGGCCTTCCACACGATCGGATGCGGCAAGAGACGGCTCGCCTCGCGGAGTTTGTCGGCGGCTTCGCGAGGACGGTTCGTTTCGAGGAGGAGGCGCCCTTCGAGGTGCAGGAGCCGGCCCCGGTCGAAAGGAAACACGAGCGCCGCGCGTGTGTGATGCAGCGCGGCCCGCGTGTCTTTCGAGGTCGTCGCCGCGTGGAGCGCCTCGCGATGGTGGTAGGCCGAGAGGGCCGCGGCGAAAGCCACGAGGGTCCAGGCGAGAGACGCGGAGAGGCCCGCGCGCGCGAGCCACCACGAGGCGGGCTTGGAGACGCGTGGGCGGAACGAACAAGCGAGGACGAGGAGCGCAGGCGTCCACGTCGCGGGCGATGCCGTGAGCCCGGCCCCGAGCGCGAGCAAGACACACGCGGTCCATGCCGCGCGATGCGGCGCGCGGGGCAAGGTTTTCCCAGGAACGAGGCGGCGGCGCGCGAGGAGGACGGCGAGCGTCACGGGGACGAGGCCGAAGGCGAGGAGGAGCGCGACGACGTCGTCGTGCGGGTGCTCGGGGAAGGTCCAGAAACGAAGCGCTTCGGGGTGCGCGGCGAGGTGCTCGGCTTGCCAGTCGAGGAACCGAGGGGCGATCGCGTCGGGGCCGACGCCGAGGAGCAAGGTGCGGAAGGAAAAACCACGCGTGTGGACCACGAAGAGGTAGAGGCGGCCCTCGAGGGCGCGGACGAACCCCTCGGAGGCGAGCGCGATCGGAGCGAGCGCGAGGGCCACGAGAGGTGCGGCGAGCGCGGCGCGAGGCACGAGCAGGAGCACCTCGGCGGCGAGCACGAGGGCCGCGAGGTGCGAGCGGCAGAAGAGGATCGTCGTGGCGCCGAGGAGCATCGCGAGCGTGGTCTCGATCCGATCGGCGCGGCGCGCGGAGGACACATGATCCGCGGCGCAGAGGGGCAAGGCGAGGAGCAGGAAGGCGGCGAGAGGGTTCGGGTTGCCGAACGTGCCCACGAGCACGGGATGAGGCAGGCGAAAGGCGCCCGTCTCAAACGGCACGAGGCAAAACGCGCCCGCGAGGGCGAGGGCGCTCGTGGCGAGGACGGCGCGACGCGCTGCGCGAAAAACGAAGGCGCGATCCTCGGTGAGCTTCACCGAGAGCAAGGCGAAGACGGTCGGGGCCGCGGCGACGGCGAGGATCTCCCAGGGCGCGGAGGGCCACGCGAGAAGCGCGACAAGGCCAAGCGCGAGGGAAACCGTCGCGATCCGCGAGGGCGCGCCCCACGCGCAGAGCGGGAGCGCGAGCGCGAAGACAAGGAGCTTCTGCGGGCGAAGATCGACGGTGAAAGGCGAGGTCGCGAGCGGCAGGAGGAGGAGAAGGACGACCGCCGCGGCGCGCCGAGCGAGGCTCCGGCTCAAGGAGCGTCGAGCGAACGCACGCCGACGAAACCACCGCCGCCGCGCTGCGAGAAGTACACGACAAACCTGCCGTCCGGGGACAAACAGGGCTGGATGGCGCCGCGTTCCGAGGGCCACGCGAGTTGCCAGGGAGGCGCGACGACGACCACGCGGCGCTCGCCGGTGCCCGCGTCCGTCACGAAGACCTGATCCCCGCGCTGCTCGACGCGGCGCTCACCGACCTTCCTGGGGCATTGATCGGCGAGCGGTTCGGTCGGCGGCTGCCACGAGTCCTCGGGGCCGGCGATGGGTTTGGCCTTCGTGCTACGTAAATCCCAGCTCATCCAGCCCTCGTACTCGGGGAAGCCGGAGAAGAAGAGGACGCCTCCGTCCTTGCCGGCGCGCAGGTGGTACACGCCGCGCTTCAAGGCGCGCCTCGCCTTGTCGCCGATCTTCATCAGAAAAACGCCCTCGCCTGGGCCGGGATCACACTCGTAGGCAGAGCAACCGAAGGCAACCGACTCGTTGGAGATCCACGCCGGGTGGTAGCCGGGTCCCTCGTGGACACGCATGCGTTTGCCCGTCTCGGCGTGCACGACGTCGATGCCGGCCTGGCCGGGCGGGGCGGGGACGTCGAGGTAGTTCCGCTGGTTGGCGATGGCGAGGCGAACGCCGTCGGGCGCCCACGCGACCGTGGGCGTGTTGCCGAAGATGGCCCACTCGAGATCGCCGCGTCCGGCCACGGCCAGAGGGGCCGCGACCTCGTTCGTCGGGGCGGGAGGCGCGACGACGGGGACGAGGACGGTGGCGGGCTCGGCGACGGTGGCGGTGTTGCCGAAGGACGGGGACGCGGCGCTGCACGCGGCGAGGCCTGGGGCGAGGAGAAGAGGAGCCCAGCGGGGGGCGTGGCGCATGGCGGGCAGCTTGAGCGAAGCGCGAGGGCCGCGTCAATGTGGCTCACGCGCCAGGGTCCGTTGAAGGGAGGGAGCGGAGGACGGCGGAAGTGATGGGGGGGAGCGGGAGAGGGAGAGGGAGAGGGAGAGGGAGCGGAGGCGGAGGCGGAGGCGGGGGCGGGGGCGGAGGCGCGAGCGCAAGCGCGCGCGCAAGCGCACGCG
>JANMGF010000516.1:0-2434 GCA_031374535.1 Polyangium sp. (in: bacteria) | reverse complement strand
GATATCGAGATCATCCTGGAGCGGGACCAGGTCGAACGGAAGACGCAGCCTTGGAACATCGGAAACGCCATGTTCATGGGCGGCTTCTTCAGCACCACCGTCGAGCACGGTCCGGGCTGCTTCTACACCACGATTGCGCACGAGCCGCGGTACCACGATTACTCGACGGGGTTCCGTTGCTGCATGGACGACCCGGGGCTCGAGAAAAAGCAGCCCCGCAAAAAGAAGCGCTGAGTCATTTGGGTGTATGGGGCGGTTTGTCCCAGGGCAATGCCGGGGGCGCGGCGAGCGGCGCCTTCTCCGGAGGCCGATGTTCGGTAGGCTCGCGGGCCCGTTCGTCCTCGACGAGCCGGGTGAGCTGTTTTTGCAGCGACTTGCGGAGGTCCGCCCATTGCTCTTTCGCGTAGTCCCCGGCGGACTTCGCGTAGATCGTCGCATACGCCTCTCCGCGCTGATCCTCCTCGACGAGGTGGCCGTACAGGTAACCATTGCGGACATCCACGACGAACGCCTCGGCGTATCCTTTCACCTGGGTATCGATGAAAGGCACGAAAAAGATGGGCAGGATCAGGGGTATGGTCGCGACCAGGCCATTGGCGCCCAGGTTCCGGTAGCCGTGGTCCACGATGACGAGCACGTCGCTATTCGCGCGCGCCGCGAGCAGGCGGAGCTTTTTCACCGAGACCTCGGGCGGCGGTCCATACCCGTATCCTTGCCCCTCCGAGAGGCGCCGCTGACCGGTGACCAGCAACGGCGGGATCCGATAAACGCTGGCGACGCCGGGCAGGCTGGCGAAGGTCTTCTCGAGGTCCCCCGTGATCTCGGTGTCGAACGTGTAATACGAGACCCGCATGGCGCTCGCCGGCATCTGCGGTCGCGCGTCGAAGGCCTTGCGGATGTCCTCGTCGTCGATCTCGGCCTCGCGATCCATCTGGAAGTTTGCGGAGCGGGGGGGAAGATTGCCGCCCGCGCAGCCCGAGAGGACCGCGAGCGCGAGGGCGCAGAGGGCGAGGCGCGTGGAGGCGAGACGAGGCATGGAATGTCCTTTCGCTGCGCGAGAACGGGGCGCGTCGGAGGAACTTACAGGGGATCGTGATCGATCACCTCCGCATCCCCCTTCCGTCCGCTTGAAATTCATGCTCAGGATGGGTGTTCTCCCGGCAGGTGCAGAGCATGGCTGACGCCCAATCCGATCGCGGGCAATGGAAAGAATCCTGGAAGACGGACACGTGGGATCTCGTGATGACGAGCCCTGCGCACGGCGTATTTTTCACGCGCGTCTCCGGGCACGCGAACCTCGACTGTGCGCTGCACGTGATGCGGTCGTTCGACCGGCTCTCGGCGCTCACGCTGGGCGCCCTCGACGTGTTTCATGACTGGGAGCTCGTGACGGGTTACGACAGCATCGTGCGGCAGGAGCTCGTGCGCTGGGCGCAGGAGCAGCCGAAGCATGGGGATGTGCATGTCCTCGTGAAGTCGCGTATCGTAGCGATGGGCGTCTCGGTGGCGAACGTCGCCCTCGGCGGCAGGCTCAAGGTCTACGCCGACCGGCAGAAGTTCGAGCAGACGCGGACCGAGACGATCGCGGGCAAACGAAGGGCCTCGATTCCAGGGTGAGAGGCCCGGGGTGAGGGGCACGCCTCAGAACGCCGCGTCCTTGCAGCACCGCGCACCCGTCGAATAATCGAGATAACTCCGCGGGTGCGCCGTCACCACCGCGTCGCACCCCGAACGCGTCGATCGCGCATAAAACCCCCCGGCGAACGCCCCGTTCCCCTCGTCGACCCACTCGTCCAGGTTCCCCACCATATCGTAAATCGCGTCATTTCCCCACCGGCTGCGGCACGTCGATGTCGCGCCCGTCGCGCGAAAGAGGGGAGTTTGTCCGGCCCGCACGTGGTTCAGGCGCGGGTCGAGGTGGCCGATGGAAGCATTGTCGTGCAGGATCGCCGCCGGATGCGCCTCGCGGAACACGTTACACGCGCCGTCCACGTACGTGTCGCCGTAAGGAAAAGGTGTATCGTCCTGCCCCCGGCATGCGAGGACGAACTCCGGCAGCGTACACAAACGTTTGCCCGCCGCCGCGCACGCGCTCTCCGCGACGAGCCCCGTCAAATACCCGTTTGGCCTCGCCATACGCCGCGGCACCGCCACCACCTCGAGCTTCTGCCCCCGTTGCCATCCCGGCAGCATTGGCAGCGGCATCGCCCGCGCGTGCACCCCGCCCACCCGGCTCCTCCCCGTCGTCCAATCGCCCAGCGTGATCTCCATCAAATTGGGCGTCGTCGGGAAATCCGGCGAGAGCGCCTCTCCGCTCGCCGCGTCCACCATCGTCGCCTCGAACCGGTCCACGCAGAGCTTCCCCTGCACGAGCACCATTTCCCCTGGACAAGGCCGCGGCGACGCTGCCCGCACCTCCTCCGCCCCCGCCTCC
>JANMGF010000502.1:0-1730 GCA_031374535.1 Polyangium sp. (in: bacteria) | reverse complement strand
GGGTGCGGCTCTTTCTGGACGACGGAGAAACCGTCAGTGAACCAACGTCAGGTGCCCTCGGGCATTTCCGCGGGGGCGTGAGAGGGGGCGCGGCGGAGGGACCTTTCCGTCGGCGTAGAGCGCGGTGTGGTTTCGCCGCTGTTCCTGCTTTTCGTGGAAGCGCCAGTATTCGTCGAAGTCGCCACTTGCGCGCAGCGAGCGCAGTCGCAGGATGGCTTCGGCCCCGCCGAGGCTCCAGCGAGCGCCGGTGAGGTCCATGCGATCCTTGACCACGTGCCGGCAGGCTCCCTCGATGACGCCGGTGGCGATGGGGAAGCCCGCTGCCAGGTATTCATCGTAGCGGAGGTACGCCTTGTGGTTCAAGAGGTACTGCGCGCACTCGTCGGCGGCCTTGCGGTTTTCGAGCCCCCGTTTCGTCGCGCTTCGCCGGATTCCGGCGGCCACGTCACTGGCGTGCCCCTCTAGAATGCGAAGCAGGCGTTCGGAAACCCATTGCTCGGCTTCCTTCGACCCCTCCTCACAGAAACAGGTCGCGGCCTTCCACAGGTACTCGATCACGTGGATCAGGTCGAGCACGATGCAAAGGTCCACCCCTCGCCGAGCGCCCATTTCTTTCAGCAGACGGATCTGCGTCTCGTTGCCATCCACGAGCGCCACCCATCGCTTGCTCCGCGCCGGGTCCCGAGATCCGGCTTCGCGTGCCATCTCCTCGACGACCATCTCGGGGTATTTCTCCAGCGTCGCCCATACGCGCTTATTCTGCGGGCGCGGTCGTCGCGCCGCGGCATCTCGAACCGGAGCGAGCTCTTGCACGATATTCTGCGGCTCCCGGACAAACGGCTCGATGGTGTACACCGCAGCCACCGTCGACATGCGCTTGGCATTGCGCTTTTCCCCTCTGGCAAGCCGCTTCTTCATCCTGGGCACACGCTGCTCGGCTTTCCGACGCGTCGGCGCGCGCAGGTCTTCCTTGCGCATCACCACGCCCTTGCCGTCCATGCTCAGCACCAGGATGGGACCTGCCTCGGCGGCGTTCGAGATCGCGTGCGCTTGCCGATCCGAGTAGAATGCGTCGAAGTCCGTCGCCGCACGCGCGACGATCTGCTCGAGCTGGCGCTTGGGGACTTCGGCTCCCGTTGTCGTGGAGAGGGCGAGGGCTGTCTCATCGAATGAATTCTTGGCGGCCTCTTCTGCTGCCTGCCGGCGCACGCCGAGCGAGTAGAGATCCTTCGGCAGATTGAGGTCGGCATCGAGAGGGTGCAGGCTGTTTGTCCCTCGATCCCCATAGCCGAGTCGGTGTACCTCCACGGGACCGAAGAGCGTCATCAGCCCACGCTTGTGTATCCGCTGGTGCGTGAGCGAACGCCCTTCCTCATCCCGAACCTCCCCTATGCGCGCGCCCGGACCGCGCAGGTCCAGGTGATCTTGAAGAAGCTGCCGGAGCACCTCGAACCCATCGCGTTTGAGCATCTGCTCGAGCTCGCTGTGCGTCCATCCGAGGGCCTCAGGCGCGCTCAGACGGTCGATGAGTAGCTCCATCTTCTCTCGCGTGGCCGCGAAGGGCTTGTCAGGGATGACGGCGCGTGCTTCCATCGTCGGGGGGCCTTTGTGGAGGGTAACGTTTGTCGCAGAACATACCTACCACGGGGGCCCCCTCTCGTCACTCCGCCCAGGGGGTCAAGTCGGCGGAACGATTGGGGTTGTGCGTCGTCCAGAAGGATCCGCACCCA
>JANMGF010000463.1:0-5845 GCA_031374535.1 Polyangium sp. (in: bacteria) | reverse complement strand
GGGGTGCGGGGCAACGCCCCGCGCAGACCAAAACGCGACGTAACGAAAGATTTCCCCGCTTTCGCTCCCCCACCACGTCTGCCCGCTTGAAATTGGACACCAGCGCGGGCACAACCCCTTCGTCCGGAGGTCCTGATGCGTTATACGAGGCTGTGGGCGGCGTTTGGGGTGGTGGTCGTCCTGTCTTTTGCCGTGCTTGGTTATTTTGGATTCGAGATTTATCGTAAAGCCCCGCCGATCCCGGACCGCGTCGTCGCCTCGGACGGCCGGACGCTCTTCACGGGTCAGGACATTCGCGACGGCCAGAACGTCTGGCAGTCGCTCGGCGGCCAGGAGGTCGGCTCGATCTGGGGGCACGGCGCCTACGTCGCCCCCGACTGGTCGGCGGACTGGCTCCACCGCGAGGCCACGTGGATCCTCGACGTCCTTGCGCGTGACGAGAAAGGCAAGCCCTTCGCCGAGCTCTCGGCCCCGGACCGCGCCTCCCTCGTCGAGCGGCTCAAGGCCGAGATCCGCACGAACACCTTCGACCCCGAGGCCAAGACGCTCACCGTGAGCCCGCTCCGCGCCCGCGCGATCGAGGCGGTCTCGGGGCATTATACCGCGCTCTTCGGCGCCGATCCCTCGATGGCCGAGCTGCGCGACGCGTACGCGATCCCTGCGCGGACGCTCAAGGATCCCGAACGCCAGCGCCTGATGAACGCCTTCTTTTTCTGGGCGGCGTGGGCCTGCGGGACCGAGCGGCCGGGGGCGAACATCACGTACACCAACAACTGGCCCTCCGAGCCGCTCATCGGCAACCACCCCTCCGGCGCGATCGTCGTGTGGTCGGTCGTGAGTTTCGTCCTCTTGCTCGCCGGGATCGGCGCGCTTTCGTGGTACTTCGCGGCCCAGCGCCACCGCCCCGAGGAGGAGCACGTCTATCCCGAGCGGGATCCGCTGCTCGGCCTCACGGCGACGCCCTCGATGCGCGCCACGCGGAAATACTTCTGGGTCGTCGCCGCGCTCATGGTCACGCAGATCGCGCTCGGCGCGGTGAGCGCGCATTACGGCGTCGAGGGCTCGGGCTTTTATGGCATCCCCCTCGACCGGTGGTTGCCTTATGCCGTGACCCGGACCTGGCACGTCCAGCTCGGCATTTTCTGGATCGCCACGGCGTGGCTCGCCACCGGCCTCTTCATCGCGCCGGCCGTCAGCGGCCACGAGCCGAAATACCAGCGCGCCGGCGTCAACTTCCTCTTCGTTTGCCTCCTCGTCATCGTCGTGGGCTCGCTCGCCGGTCAATGGCTCGCGATCCAGCAGAAGCTCGGCTTCGAGGCCAATTTCTGGTTTGGCCACCAGGGCTACGAGTACGTCGACCTCGGCCGATTCTGGCAGATCTTCCTCCTCGTCGGCCTCTTCGTCTGGCTCTTCCTCGTGGGCCGCGCGCTTTTTCCTGCGTTCCAGAAGGGCGGCGAAAACAAGCACCTGCTCGCGCTTTTCCTGATCGCCTCCGCGGCCATTGGCCTCTTTTATGGCGCGGGGCTCATGTGGGGCCGGCAGACGAACCTCGCGATGGCCGAATACTGGCGCTGGTGGGTCGTTCACCTCTGGGTCGAGGGCTTCTTCGAGGTCTTCGCCACGGTGGTCATCACCTTCCTCTTCACGCGGATGGGCCTGCTCCGCGTGGCCACGGCGACCGCGGCCGTGCTTTTCTCGACCGTCCTGTTCCTGTCGGGCGGCATCATCGGCACCTTCCATCACCTCTACTTCACGGGCACGCCCACCGTGATCCTCGCCCTCGGCGCGACGTTCAGCGCCCTCGAGGTCGTGCCGCTGGTCCTCATCGGCTTCGAGGCGTATGAAAACCTCACGCTCTCGCGCGCGAGGCCCTGGGTATCGGCCTACCGATGGCCGATTTACTTCTTCGTGGCGGTCGCATTCTGGAACCTCGTCGGCGCGGGGCTCTTCGGCTTCTTCATCAACCCGCCCATCGCGCTTTATTACATGCAGGGCCTCAACACGACGCCGGTCCATGGCCATACCGCGCTCTTCGGCGTCTATGGCATGCTCGGCATCGGGCTCATGCTTTTCTGCCTGAAAGGGCTCTCGACGCACCACGTGTGGAAGACGGGGGCGCTCTCCTTCGCCTTCTGGGCGATCAACCTCGGGCTCGCGTTGATGGTGCTCCTCAGCTTGCTCCCGGTCGGGCTGCTCCAGACCTGGGCCAGCGTCGAGCACGGGATGTGGTACGCGCGCTCGGCGGAGTTCCTCCAGACGCCGAGAATGGACACGCTCCGGTGGTTACGCGTGATCGGAGACACGACGTTTGCCGCGGGGGCGCTCACCCTCGGGTGGTTCGTCCTGGGGCTCGCGACGGGCTGGTCTGTGCGCGCGGAGAAGGATCCGGGGCTCGGGATGGGCGGGGAAGCCTCGGAAGAGAAGCGCTGACCCCGCCCGCGGCTAGAACGCCGAACAGTTCGACTGTTCGGCGTTCTAGCGGAGATCGCGAAAGCGAGCTCCCTCGGGAGGTGAATCGAGACGAGCTTTGCTCGGCTCGAGAGGAGGACGCGAGGCGTCCTCCTCGGGACAAAGACTAGAATATCGAGCGGTTGCAAACCGATCGATGTTCTAGGAAAGGCCGCTCTTTCGCCGCACGATCCAGTGCACCCCGACGAGCATCGCCGCGCCGAGCGTCCAGGCCCAGGGCGGCAGGAGGGGTGACACCCGCCTCTCCGCGGCGATCTGCGTCGCCTCCGGCAACGGCAAGCTCCCGATCCCATCCACCGTCACGCTTTTGCCCCCCGTCGCCGCCGCGATCGCCGCGAGCCGCTCCGGATCCGGCCGCGTATCGGCCCACTCGTCCCCGCCGCGCTCGCACGCGAAATCACGCCGCGTCGTCGGCCCCCGCTCGGCCGACGCTGTTCCCTTCGCCGCGCCCGCGTCGCTCGGCACGATCTCCACCGTCGCCGAATACCCGCCCGGCGAGAGCTTCCCCGCGTCGAGCGAAAGCGGCTCGCCGCGCCCGTCGAGCGGCGCCGAGAGCACACGCGCCTCCTCGCCGCTCCCCAGCCGGCGGATCGTGATCTTCGCCTCCCCCTTTTGCCCGGGCAGGGGCCGCAACGTCAGCGTCGTGTCCTCGCCCGCGATGCACCCGTCCGAAAGCTCCACGACCGCGGGCTCGAAGCGCGGATCCCGCATGAGCCAGCCGAGCATCGCGTCCCAGAACGCTCCGTGCGCGCGGCCTGCCGCGTTCGCCGCGAAGGCGCTGAAGAGCAGCCGGTGCGAGCCATCCATCGCGAGCGCGATCGTCCGCCCGCTCCCGTGCTCGCCGAGCGCGAGGATCGGCATCGGCCCGCCACGCAGCGCCTTCCGCGTCGGGTGCTCGAGCAGGAGGGTCGCCCCGGGCCGGGCCTCGCCCACCACGTTCGCGCCCGGCATCTCGGGCCACGCCTCGCCGATGAGATCCCTGAGCGGCCCCAACACCGGCGCCACGCGGCCGGCCTCGGTCGTACGCGGGACGAACGAGGCCACGTCCGCGCCCTGCGCATCACGCGCCCGATCGAGCTCGACCGGCAGCACCTCGGCGAGCGGCGTGCCCGCGTAGTTGCCCGCCACGAACGCGTCCGGGCCGCCGACCATGATGAGCCCGCCGCCCTTGTCCACGTACCGCGCGAGCGACCGGAGGTGCTTGGCCAGGCCGTACGGCGCGGCGTTGAAGTCCTGGAGCACCACGGCATCGAAGCTCGGCAGGTGCTCGTTGAAGAGCTCGTCGACCGGGAACGGGATGAGCGCGAGCTCCTCGGACGGCGCGACCACGTCGTCGGTCGGCGTGCGCAAGATGAAGAAGGCCACGACGTCGACGGAGGCGTCCGCCTTGAGCCACATCCGGAGCGCGCGCACGTCGTACGTCGGCCTGCCCGCGACGTGAAGCACACGCACGCGATCCCGCGCGACGTCGATCGTCACGTACCGCGTGTCGTTGTCCGGAACGACGTCGCCGTCGGGCGCCTGGATCGACACCTCGAGGATCCGCGCGCCGGCGCGATCGAGCGTCACCTCGAGCTCCAGCGTCGCCGTGCCGTTCGTGACGTTCGCCTTGCCCGACGCGAGCAACGTGGGATCACCGCTCTCGCGTAGCTCGCGCAACGTCACCGGGACCTCGTCGCAGTCGAGCCCCCCCGCGCAGCCGATCTCGACCCGCAAGGAGAGCGGCTGATGCGCGACGGCCGCGCCCGCAGCCCGCACCAGCCGAACACTCGCATCCCGCGGAGCCTCGGTCGCGAGCGATACCGCGTGCACCGGCACGTTCAACGTCCCGAGCGCCGCGCGGATCGACTCGCCCGCTTGCGTCTCTCCCGGCCGATCGAGCCTTCCATCCGAGAGCACCACGATCGCCGCAGGCCGCTCGTCCGCCGCGCGCGCCACCGCCTCGATCGCGCCTGCGAGATCCGATCGTGGCATCGGCCGCGCCGCGAGCAACGCTTGGCCGAGCCCACCTTCCGCCGCCGCTCCCGCGCCTGGATCTGCGCCCTTGGGTCCACCGGCCGCGCTGAGCGGCAGGGGGCTGCCCTTGCCAAACGCGAGCCCGTACAGCCGCACCTCGGCGCCCCGTTTCTCGAGCTCGCCGAACGCCCGCGCGGCTTCCTGACGACGCGTTTTCCCGGACGCCCCCGGCAGATCGATCGAACGCGAGACGTCGGCGAGCACCACGACGCGTGGCCCCACGAGGCTGCCCTTGCTCTGGATCGCCACGGGCCGCAGCACCGCGAGCAAGAGGCCGATCGAAGCGAGCGCGCCCGTCGCAAAGGCTGCCACACGGGATCCACGCGAGCGCCGCAGCTCGATCGCGAGCAGGACGATGCCGAACAACGTGAGCAGGGCGGCGAGGAGCTGGAACGACGGCGCGAGGTCCCCCGACGGCGCGAGGCTCGTCGTCATGGCGAAGGCTCCTTCGAACGCTTGGGGGCTCCACCCGCCTCCGCGGGCTCCGCCCCCAAACCCCCCGCTCGGCGCCGCATGAGGAAGGGCGCGTGCACTTGATCGTCCTTGTAGTTCGAGCAGAGCACGAACATCGCCACGTTCACCGCGAGCCGCGCCGCCTGTTCGCGTTGCGGCTCGCCGCTCGGCACGACCACGAACGGATGCGTCCCGTTCGGCGCACGGGCGAGCGCGCCGAGCACGTCGTGTTTCGCGAAGACCACCTGCGGCACGCCGCCGCGCAGGATCGCCTCGAGCTTGGGCGGCCCCTCGACGCGGCCCACGGCGCGCCGGAGCAGGTAAAACGATCGGAAAAGCACGTTCTCCGTGCCGATCGGGATGGGCGCGCCATCGGGCAGGACACGCGCGAGCTCACGCCGGGCGCCCTTGCCGAACGCCCCCGACTCCGGCGCGAAATCATCGACGAAGAGCACCCCGCCAAGCGCGAGAAACCGCCGGAGCCCGAGCACTTCACGCTCGGTCAACGAAGGCACGTCCTCCTCGCCGCCCCAGATCGCGAAGGGCTCGGCGAGCAGCGCAGGCGCATCCGCGCGCACCGTCGTGGGCGACAAACGCGCGGGCGCGCTCGTCCGCCGCGTGAGCTCCTCGGACCAGCGTGACGGCCCCGTCGTACGCGCGCCCTCCCAGCGCGCCGTACCCGTGAGCAGGATCCGCGGATTGAAGGCGCCTTCCTCCCCGAACGCCCGTGACGGCCGCGGCACGAGCGCGACGAGCAGGATCGCCACGAACACGAGCAGGACCGAGCTCGCCCGTGCGCGCGTCAATCGAAGTCCTCCACGTGCCACACGCCCGCCTCGCGGCGCAGCTTGACCTCGTGGCCGCCGGGCACCTGCACCGTCGCGCGATCACCGGCGACTTGCACCTC
>JANMGF010000452.1:0-5189 GCA_031374535.1 Polyangium sp. (in: bacteria) | reverse complement strand
GGTCGGGGTCCGGGGTGAAACCCCGGGGGCGTGCGCGGGCCGCGAAAACGCGTGATGCATGGAAGGGTAGAGGCGCGCAAGTTCCCTTGGGATCTTGCTGCTTATTACGACCTCGACGCGCTTGATCTCTACGATCGCTGGGCGATGGAGAAGCGCATACCTGCCCTGCGACCCGGCCTTGCCAAGGCAAGCCAGGGGAGCCTCGTCCGCCGCCGCAGGGTTGAGCTCGTCGCCGTGGAGGACGGCCCGATCCAGGCCATGGTCGAGGCCGCGGACATCATCAGTGAAGGGTTGCCCCGCGCCGAGGGGGATGGCGTCGTCTATTACGGCTCGACGAGCGTCCTTTTGCTCGTGCAGTCGCGGGGTGGCGCGCTGCCCGATTCTGACGTCGAGGCCATGGCCGCGCTCCTCGCGTGTGATCCGCACCTCAAGCTCCGCGCGCTCCGCATCGCGCAGCGGGAGGCGTGTACACGCGTGCAGGGGAACCTCGGCCCGGTGCGCGCCGAGATCGAGGTGCGCGCCTCGCCGGCCGGCGTCGTTGTGCTGGTCGACGTCGTCGCGATCGTTCATGCCTCCGCCGAAAGCTTTGGGTCGCGCTAGGATCGCGCCGCTCGCCCAAGCTCCGATCACCGTGCCATGACAAACAAAGAACGCCGCGACCCCGACGCCAACAAGGTCATCCACGTGATCTTCGGGCCCGGCGGTGGACGCGTGGCCGAGCCGCCGAAGCGTTTGCCCGAGCCCGGCGACGCGCGTTTGCCCGCGGAGCTACCCGAGCCGCTTGCGCGCGAACCCGTGAGCGACATGTTCACCGGCGCCGAGGTTTGTCGCCTCCTCGCCCTCTCCGCGGCCCGCCTGCGATCGCTCGATCGCGCGGGTATCGTCTCGCCGAGCGGACGTCGCAAGGGCCGGCGCGCGTACACGTTCTCGGACGTCATCGCGCTCCGCGCCGCGCGTGATCTGCTCGCGCGCAAGGTGCGCCTGCGTGACGTCGCGCGCGCGGTCGAGAACATCCGCGGCGCTCTCCCCAAGGTCACGCGTCCCCTCGCCGAGCTACGGATCATCTCCGACGGGCAACGTGTCGTCGTGAAGAGCGCGGCCGGCACGTTCGAACCACTCACCGGGCAGATGGTGCTCGACTTCGACGTGAAGTCTTTGCGTGACGACGTCGTGCGCGTCCTCCGCCCGATGGTCGGCCGTGATCGCGCGAAGACCGCGTACGAAGTGTACGTGCGCGCAAGCCAGCTCGATGAGAACCCGGCGACGATGGCCGAGGCCGAAGAGCTCTATCGACGCGCGCTCGAGATCGATCCGTGGCTCGCGATCGCCTACACGAACCTCGGCAACATCTGCTTCCGCCGTGGCGACGAAATGCAGGCCGAGTCGCTCTACCGCCGCGCGCTCGAGATCGATCGCAAGCAACCCGAGGCGCAGTACAACCTCGGCTACGTGATGCTCGAGCATGGTCACGCCGGCGAGGCCGTGGAGTTTTTCCGCGGCGCCATCGAGAGTGATCCGCGCTTCGCGGACGCGTACTTCAACCTCGCGATGGCGTACGAGCAGGTCGGCGAGAGCGCGAAGGCGAGGCCGTGCTGGCGCAAGTACCTCGAGATCGAACCCACGGGCACGTGGGCCGAGATCGCCAGACGACACCTCTAGTCGAGGACCGCGTTCACTTCTGCTCGCGGATCTTCGGCGGATGATCGAGCTTCACCGTCTGGTGATCGCCGGGCGAGACGGTCACGGTCATCGTGCGATCTCCCTCGGCTGGATCGAGGAACGTCACATCGTGGCTGCCGACCTTGACGCGGTAGTTCGTGAGCGGCGTCTTCCCGATCGGCTTGCCGTCGAGCACCACGTCCTGCGGCGGGTCCGAGAGGATGTCGAGCGTCCCCGCGTCCTCCACGACCTCCTCGCCTTCCCCCGGATCCTCGGTCGAAGAAGCCGGTTTGACGTCGGGCGTCGTGTCGCCGGCCCCGGATTGGGAAGCCCCCCCACACCCGATCCCTGCGCCCACGGTGATGGCCAGGAGCATGGAAAACGCAAGGACGTTGCGCGAGATCAAGCGCGGCTGGGTCGTCATGAGGGCCCATCGTAGCAGCAGAAGGGCCGGGACCGACCGATCCTGTTCGTCCCGTTCGGATCCGTTTGCCTGTCCTTCCCCATTTTGCGGCATACTCCCGCGCCATGATCGAGAACACGACCGGCGAGCCCCGCATGGCAAATGGATATGGACCCGGAGGACTTCCTCCTCCGGCCCCTCCCCCGGGCGGCGCACCGCCTTCGGGCGGCGGCGGTGACAACTTTGGCGGAGGCGGTCCTCCCGGCGGCTTCGGCGGCGGACAGCCCCCCGGCGGCTTCGGTGGTCCCCCCGGCGGCGGCTACGGTGGCCCGCGCGGCGGCGGACAGCCCCCCGGCGGCGGCTACGGGGGTCCTCCCGGCGGCGGACAGCCCCCCGGCGGCTACGGGGGTCCTCCCGGCGGCGGCGGCTACGGCCCCCCGCCCGGCGGCGGCTACGGCCCTCCCCCCGGCGGCGGCGGCTACGGTGGCCCTCCGATGGGCGGCCCTCCGATGGGCATGCCCATCCAGCAGAAGAAGGGCCCGAACACGGGCCTCATCATCGGCCTTGGCTGCGGCGGTCTGTTCCTCCTCAGCATCATCGGTGTCGTCGGCGGCATCTGGTACACGGGCAAGAAGGCCGCCGAGGCCATCTCCGCCATCCCCCTCGACTCCGCGAACCCCAACGGCCCAAAGCTCGGCGACCTCGGCGACCTCGGCGACCTCAAGCCGCCGAAGAGCGGCGATCTCAAGGCCGAGCTGAAGGATCTGCGCAACTACAAGGCCGACTACGGCAGCACGATCCACTTCGTGGGCGAGATCCACAACACGGGCAAGGACGCGCTCGGCTTCCCCAACATCAAGGTCACGTTCTTCGACGAGGGGAACACGGCGATCGACAGCGGCACGTGCTCGAGCCTCATCCGTGAGCTCGCGCCGGGCGAGAAGGTCCCCTGCACGTTCTCGCTTTACAAGACGACGAAGTGGGCCTCGTACAAGTCCGAGGCGAGCCCGATGCGCCCGCTCTTCACGGGCAAACCCGCGAAGCTCAAGATCTCGGACACCAAGTTCACGGTCAAGAAGGGCTTCAACCCGCATCAGGTCGAGGGCAAGATCACGAACGAGAGCGCGTTCAAGGCGAAGAGCGTGTGGGCCCTCGTCTCGCTCTACGACAAGGACGGCAAGATCTGCGGCGCGGATCAGGCCCTCGTCGCCGGCAACGATCTCGACTCCAACTCGGGCGGCATCTTCACCGCGAAGATCTACAACGTCGCCGCGACCCCCGACACGTTCCGCGTCCTCGCCGTCGGCTACAGCGAGTAACCATGAGCGACGTCGGATCCGCGCGGCGCGCGAAGGAACAGCTGAAGAACGAGATCGGCCAAGAGCCCTTCTGCGCCGGTGTCGGCGTCGAACGCGAAGACGGCATCGGGTTCGTCGTGCGTGTGAGCGTTCGCCCGGGCGCGCTCGCCGAGGCACAGGCCCGCGTGCCTGCGCGCGTGGGCGACGTGGTCGTCAAGCTCGTCGAGACCGACGCCTAGGACGTTTGGGGGTCACGCTCGGCTTGTGCGAGCTACGCCCCCAAAACCCCCCTTCACTTTTGCGCACGCGTGGGGCCCGAATCGGCGGCCCCGGCGAACCAAACCGTGTAACTTTCCGCATCGTGAACGCGCCGAACCTCTCACGGAGGCTCGCTTCCCGCATCGTCGAGGGTCTCAAAGGTCGAGGCCGGATCCTCGTCGTCAAAGGCGGGACGGCCGCGCTCGTCCGCGCCGTGGACGACGCGATGTCCGGCTACGTCGAGCCGATCGCCGAGCGTGCCCTGCGCGCGCCTTCGCTCGCCGAAGACCCGACCACACACGAGGCGCTCTCGCGTCTCACAGGCCGCGTCGCGCAAGCGTTGCTCGCGTCCGAGCACCTCGAGGACGTCTTCGCCGATCGCAGCGTGGTCGAGCGCGAGGTGCTCGACGCGACTCGCCTCGCGCTGCACGAAGCGAGCGCCAGCGACGAACCTCTCGTGCCCGTCGAGCTCGATCTGCTCGGGTATGTCGCCGCGACCGCGGGCAAACGCGCCCGGCCAGAGGCGCTCGTGCAGGCGCTCGAGCGCGCGGGCCGCGTCGCAGGTGCGCGGCTCCAGACCTACGATCCAGCCTCGCGCGAGGCCGTCTTCCTCCCCGAGCCGCCGACGCCCCCGGACCTGCACCTCGAGCTCGAGGAGGCCGTGGCGGACGAGCTGTCTGCGCTCGTCGAGCAAGGCGCCGTGGCGCTGCCGACCCTCGAGCGCACGGTCCCGCTCACGCGTGAGGTGAGCCCCGCGGAGCGCGCGCGGATCACGCGCCTCGTCGATCGCGCCGCCACGCGTACGCTCCGCCGCACGGGCAACGCAGCGCAGTGGGAGATCACGGACGGCCGGAACCTGCGTGTCGTCTTCACGCCGCTCTCGGAGCACGACGCGCGTGACGTCAACCTGTACGTCGCCTCGTTCGCGGACGAGGTGAACGCCTTGCTGGCCGAAGCGGGCGCGCCCCTGCTCGCCGGTCCGTCCACGCATGGGCCCGCGCCCGAGCCCACGCACCACGCGAACGGCAACGGCGCTCTCCTACCCGCGGAGGAGCCTTCCGACGAGGCGGCCCCATCGGAGCCTGCCCCCAAGTCTGCGGCCCGCGCACGCGCAAAGACGAAACGCACGCCTCGCTCGAGCACACGTACGCCCGCGTCCACGCGCGCCGCCGCCGCTGCGCGGACCACGACGAAAAAACGCGCCCCTGCGAAACGCGCGGCGACCACGACCGAAGAAGCCACGCGGAAAAAGACGAAGACCACGACGAAGAATGCAAAACCGGGACCTACAAGGGTCACACCGTGATCCACGACGATGCGAAGACCAAACAGTGGTTCTACGGCCTGCTGGCACATGGCATGGCGAGCGCGAAGGACGACGGCAATGCCTTCACACGTGGCCTCGTGCCCGAACTGTTCGTGAAGTTCCTGGATACGCCGGAGCGCGTGGTGCTGGAGTTCACGCCCGAGATGTCCATTCCCTTTGACGGCGACAAGATGGCCATCGGCACAGCCTCCGCCTATGCGCAGTTCGCGCGGGATCAGTAGGCGCGCCAACGCCGCGCAGCCGG
>JANMGF010000402.1:0-4704 GCA_031374535.1 Polyangium sp. (in: bacteria) | reverse complement strand
GGCGAAACCACGGCCGAGCCGCTCCGCCTCGCGGACGTCTCGCTCCGGCCGCGTCGCGTCGCGCAGCGCTGATCCCGAAGCGCTGAACCCTGAACGAGGGGCCGGGTTTCACCACCCGGCCCCTTGTTTTTTCACGGCCCGATGTGCTCCATCGGCCCCTCGTTCACCACGTCGCCCACCCACGCCGAGAGGTTTTTCCCGTCCACGACCGTGGAGTAAAACCCGGGCCCGAGCAGGTACGTGTGTGTCGTGCTGTCGACGTAATACGTCGCCCAGGTGGCGGGGCCGTTCATGTGTTTGTCGCGTAGCTCCGCGAGCCCCTGCGCGTACACGTCGCCCGCGACGGGCGAGGCGACCCCGTCGATGTTCTGGCAGTCGTTCTTGCCATACCCGAAGAAAAGCGAGATCACGCTGTCACGCGTGGACGAGATGAGCCCGAGCCGGCTCGCCGGGTACTTCTGGCCGATGTAGTCCACGTAATGGACGATCCCGCCGCCGTCCGGGCCGCTGCACGCGGCGCAATCGGCCGGGAGCGTCTCCTTCAGGTTCCAGAGCCCGCGCCATCGCTCCTGCAAGCAGGGCGCGACGAACGAATCCGACATCGGCGGGCCGGAGTCGTCGATCAGGACGACGGGCGTCGGGCAAAACGCCTGCGCGACGCGGTCGTAGTTGTACGCCGCGCCGAACCCGCCCGCGCTGATGCCGGTGAGCAACACCTTGCTGAGCCCGGGGAACGTGGGGAGGATACGCTTCAGGTAAAGATAGATGTTGGCGTAGCCGGTGAAGTCCTGATCCTTCGGCGAGAGCGCGCCGGGGATGTCGACGTTCGACGCGTTGCCCGCGTGGATGTCGCCCGAGCAATAAGGGACGTACACCATGTTCCAGTCCTTGACCGGATTGGCGTCGTTGTCCTTGTTGAAGATCCCGGTATTGCCCACGGATCCCTTCCAGCCGCCGAACGAAAGCGAGCCGAAGCTTTGGGGGTTGATCCCGCAGGTCGTGCCATTGAAGCAGGCGCCGCCGCCCTCGAGGTAAAGGACGAGTTTGTCGGAGCCCGCCGCCGGGCGCACGCCGAACCCCGTGGGCGAGCCG
Source organism: Polyangium sp. (in: bacteria) (assembly GCA_031374535.1). GTDB lineage: Bacteria > Myxococcota_A > Polyangia > Polyangiales > Polyangiaceae > Polyangium. The sequence goes on along the minus strand of JANMGF010000402.1, from coordinate 3,612 downwards.
TCGCGACACTTCGCGCCGTCGACCGGGATCCAGGACCATTGACCCGGGGGCGCGTCGATGGGCTTGATCGCAGGACCGTCGAAGGGCCCCTCGGGCGTACACATCGGCCCGGCGCCGCCGCTGCCTCCGCTGCCACCGCTGCCTCCGTTGCCTCCGCCGCCACCCGATCCCGCCGGGAAACCCGACGTCGTCAGGGGGTCCGAGTCACCGCCGCAGCCCGCGCAAAGAGCGGAAACGAGCGCGGCAAAGCCAAGCCACGTCTTCGAGGAAACATGCATGGATCGATACGATAATCGATCCACGAAAAAATCTCAATTCCAGTCGATGCCGAAGAATCCACCGTCACGGACCACGCGCCGGTCGAGCAGGTGGCCGCCGCGCTGCACCGTGATTCGTCCGTCGTAGACGAGGTAATCGGGGGAGAAGCGCGGGAGGTGGCGGCTCGCGAGGGTGCCCGCGAAGCTCGTGCCGGCGTGCACGACGACGTATTCGTCGGGGTTTCGGGGGTGCGGGTGAATGAAGGAGATCCCGACGTCCTCGCCCTCGTGGCGCTTGCCGCGGAAGGTGAGGGCGGTGGGCTCGAAACGTACGGGGAGCGCGGCTTCGAGGAGCGCGGTGACGCGGTTCGAACGCGGGTTGCCGATGAGGACGAGGCTCTTTTGATCGATCTCGGCGTCGGTGATCTCGACGTCGGTTTTCACCGGGAAGCGCGCCGCGAAGGTGTCGAACGAGGCGAAATGCTCGGCGACGAGGCGGTTCGTATCGATCTGCGTTGGATCCTGGGTGCCATAGACGACGAGGCGGCCATGGCGATCGACGTCGTCGAGCGGGCCCGAGACGCCGGCGCGTTTCCGCCCTTTGCGCGAGGGCTCCGCGGGCTCGCGGGCAAACCCACCGCCCTTTTTGACGAGCCACAACGTCTCGGCGCCGAAGGGCCCCTCGATCGGCGATTCATCGACGGTGAACCGTGTCCCGTCGCGGAGCGAGAGCTGCGCCAGATCCAGGGCGAACGACTCGACGTTGCGGGTCTTGACCGTGAGGGTTCCGTCCGCCTTCGAATGGCGCGCGTCGATCTCGGCGAAGCGGTCCTCGGCCTCCATCCCGAGCAGGCGCACCCAGTGGGCCCTGTCATAACGCCACTCGCCCGTCACGAAGCGGACGCGATCGGGCGCTTTGGGTCGCCTGTGCGACTTGAGCCAACCGACCATGTCGCCGTCCTCGTAGGCGTAATCCCAGACGTTGTGGTCGAGATCCTCCTGGACGTCGAACTTGTGGGCGTATCCGAAGGAACGATACCGATCGGCGACGACCTGGGAGCGCGTGGGGTCGTCCTTGCCGCCGTGGACGATGAAGAGCGGCACGTGCTGGCCATTTTCTGCCCAGTTCACGATATAACGTTTGGCGAGGAGGACGTCCTCCCAGGGCGTATGCGGGGCTTTGCGAATGCTCTCCCAGCCGAGCAGGTTCGGATATCCGCAGAGCGGGGCCGAGGCGGAGAAGACGTCCGGGTAATGGAAGGGAAGGTAAAACGCGACGGTCCCGCCGAGCGAGTACCCCGTGATGGAGATGCGGCGCTCCTCGATGGGGAAATGGGCGCGGACCTCGGCGATGACCCGGAGGACGTCGTCCTCGCCGAGGTGGCGCTGGCCGGCATTACCGAATTGATTCGGCGCGGCGATGAAGGCGCCGAGATCGGGCAAGCCAGGCAGATGGCGCGCCTCGAGAGACCCATTGAAGCCGGCCTCGGGGGCCTCGCCGACGACGACACGCAGCGCGATCTCGGGACGATTGCCGAGCCCGTGGGAGGCGACGACGAGCGGGAGTGGTTTTCCCCCGGGGCGGTACGTCCGGGGAACGTAGAGGACGTAGGGCTGGAGGCGTCCGTCGAGCGGGGAACGATACGCGCGGCGCTGGACGCCGAAACGGCCGGCGTAGGGGCTTTCGCCTTTTTCGACGGAGGCGAGGAGGGATTCGGCCTCGGCCGTCTGGCGCTTGATCCAGGAGATGTCGGGATCGCCTTGCGTGAGGTTCTCGACGAGGCCGTCGATGTGCGCGATCAAGCTGTCCTTTTCGCCGCGGGTGGCCGAGGAGCTCTCGATAGGTTCGCGTTTGCCGGCGAGATCCAGGACGCGCCGGTGCAGGGCCCCGCGATGGACGAGCGGAACACGTTCCTCGGTGCCCGGGGCCGCGCCGAGGCGAATGCGGAGATCGAGCGATCCGGCTTTTTCGAAGGGAATGGAGAGCGAAACGGTGCCTTCGGGGGTGCCGAGGGAGGCCGCAGGGACGTGTCCCTCCGCGAGCAGGCGGGCCGGTCCTTTTTCAGGCGCGAGCTCGGCGCGATAAGGTAGATCCAGGGGTTTGCGGGGGCCGAGGCCGATCCACGCGGGTTTGACGGAGACGTCGAATCCCGCGGCGACGGGCTTTTTGAGGATCTCGGCGCGGAGGAGATCGGCGGGGGCGCACGTGGCCTCGGGGTCCGTCGCGAAAAGCAGATCGGAGGCCGGTTCGCCGGAGGGCGCGCGGGCACGGAGCCAGAAACCGGTGGGCGCGGCCGTCGATTGTTCGACCTCGACGACGATACGATGAACGCCACGCTCGAGATCGAGCGGGACCCGCGTCTCGTCGCGGAAGGGAAGCGGATCGGTCTCGCGCGTGGCTTCGTGGATACGTGTTCCATCCACGGACAAACGCACGCGGCCGGCAAGACCCGTGGCGAGCAGGATCCGCTGGGCGCGGCCGGAGACGAGGTGGCCCGAAAGGACGAAATGTGTCGTGGTCTTCGAGCCTTTTTTCGAATCGACCTTTTCGTGGACCTCGACGTACCCATTGTTTGCGCAAAGCGGGCGCGGCGCAGGTGAGGCGCCGGCGTCGGGTCGGTCCGCGGAATCACCCTCCGGCAGGGGGCCCGGGAGAGGTCCCACCGCGCTCCACGCATCGAGCCAGCCTTCACCCGACGGCAGAAGGAGCGCCGAAAGCGCAAGCACGCGGGGGCCCGACGGCCCTCCCTCGGCGCGGAGCGAGACGCAGCCGCCGCCGAGGCACGTCGCTCCTTCCCCGCAGCGCTCCTCGATCCAGCGCTCCCCAGCCTGGCAAACGAGGGCGACCTCGTCCGAGGTGCATCGACCCTCGCCGGGCGAGCAGACGGCATTGGCCGAGGCGTCGATCGGGGCCGCGGAGGCTCTCGAGGACGGCTCGGTGCGTGATGGCGGACGTTGATCGACGCCATGTTCGGCCGGCGGGCGGCAAGCCGAGGCCCCCGCGAGGGCGGCGAGCACAAACGGAAGGAAAAGCCCAGGGCGCATGGTGGTCGAGGAAGAGGCGTGTCGCCGGCGAAAACCGGCCGTCCGGCGCGAGCGGGCAGAGCTACCACGAGGGCCGCCACGGACCAAGCGGGGGCCACGCGCCGTCCCCTACGGCACAATTTCATCCTTCTTGCAATTTTGCCTGGTCACCAAAACTTCCATCCCGCTTGAGCGTCGAAGGGGATGACCGTCGCCGCATTCGGGACGAGGCGTCCCCAAAGCCGCCTTGAATCCGTGAACCGTGGAGAAAGCGAGATACGAGCCATGAAGAGCATTCCTCGATCCAACCCGTCGATTTCGTCGAGGGAGG
>JANMGF010000379.1:0-2936 GCA_031374535.1 Polyangium sp. (in: bacteria) | reverse complement strand
GAGCTTGGGTCCAGCCCCTGGCTGGTCCGGGTCCAGGGGTGGACAACCCCTGGTGGGGCCTGGGGCAAAGCCCCAGCGAGGCGTGCGTCCCCCGGGCGCTTCACATCGTCTTTCGAGGCGGCGATTCAGGCGACGAGATCTTCGGCCCACACCGATGCGAGGGCCATGATTGTGTGCTGGGGATTGACGCCGATCGTGGTGGGGATGGCTGAGGCGTCGGCGACGTAGAGGCCCTCGTAGCCAAAGACCTTGCCGTGCTCGTCGACCACGCCTTGGCGCGGATCGGCGCTCATGGGGCAGCCGCCGAAGAGGTGGGAGAGAATGGCGACGTAGCAGCGGGGATCGGTCGGACCCTCGTCGATGCGATGGATCTCGTCGGGGCCGATCTTGTAGGGCAAGCCGAAAATGCCGGGGATGACCTCGCGCGCGCCGGCCTCGAAATGCATGCGGGTGACCATCGAGAGGCCCTTGCGGAGCTTTTGCATGTCCGCCTCGTCGAGCTGGTATTTGACGACGGCGCCGCCGCCGAAAAAGCCTGGCTTGACCGTGCCCACGGACTCGGCGCGTACGGCGGCGACCCACATGGCGACGTGGCGATATTCGCGAAACCGGCGCACGAGCTCGGCGCCGCCGCCTGGCAGGCGCCCGGCGACCATTTCGGGGGGAATGGCGAGGGTCTCGAGCTTGAGGCCCGGATCCTCGCGGAACGCGGTGGAGGCCCAGCCCTGCGTGGCGCCGACGTTCTGATCGACGGGGTGATCGTAGACGCCGAAGACACCCGTGCCCGGATGCGCGCGAAAAAGCGTGCCGAGCGCGCGGCTCTTGACGCCGCTCTTCGCGAGCAGGACGGGCGTCTGGGTGGCGGAGGCGGCGACGAGGACGGCCTTTTTCGCGCGCAAGCTGAAGCGCGCCCCGGCCCTGCGGGTCTCGGGGTCCTGGAAACGACCGGTCACGCCGATCGCGCGGCGGCCGTCGAAGAGGATTTCGGCGACGGGCGCCATCGAGAGGACGTAGCTGCCGCGCTCCAGCACCTCGGGGATGTAATTGACGTTCGTGCTTTGCTTGCGCCCCTTGCGGCAGCCCTGGAGGCACTGGCCCGAGCCCTCGCAGTCGTTCACGTACCGGACCATGTAATGCGACGACCAGCCGAGTTTTTCGGCGGCGTCCATGGCGAGGGTATTGAGGAGACCTCGCGCGTCGGGCGAGACGACCGTGGCCGAGAGCTCACGTTCGATCCGATCCTGGTGCTCCCAGACGCGTTTTTCGAGGGCGCGGCCGTCGATGCCGTATTCGCGTTCCCAGCGCGTGAAACAATCGCTCGGGGTGCGGACGACGATGGCGCTGTTGACGACGGTGGTGCCGCCGACGCAAGAGGCCTGGACGATGGGCCAGAGGGCGCGGCTTTGCGTGACGAGCGAGCCCCAGTCGGGGAAGAGGTCACGCATCGTGCCGTAGGTCGTGGACGGGTAATCCTCGGGCGCGCGCCAGGGCCCGGCCTCCACGATTGCGACCCGATACCCGGCCCTCGCGAGCACGACGGCGGCCGCCGAGCCCCCCGCGCCGCTGCCGATGACCACGAAATCGACCTCGGCGTCGAGGCCCGGCTGCGAAAACGAGGTGAACGTGGCGTGACGGCCTTGGGCGCCGTCGGTGATTCTCGGCGCGTGCAGGGGTGTATTCATGCCCGGAGTCCTTTGCCGCGGTCCTTGTCGCGCCCGCGATCGCGCTCCTTGTGGCCGAGCGTCACGAGTTGTGGCTCGGGCGCGCGGGCGCGGAGGATGGGCTTGGCCACGACGGCTTCGAGGCGGCGCGTGCCTGGGTCGTCGGGGTAGGGGGCGAGGCGCAGGAAGGCACGAATCTCGGGCGATTGGCCCCAGAACATGCCGCCCACGAGCTTCAGGAGGAAGGTGACCTGCCGGACGAGGTAGGCCGGATGCGAGGCGAGCGCGTGGGTGTGTTGGTCGAGCTCCTCGGGCGAGAGCCAGGTGGCGAGCCAGGGCCTCTTCAGGGTGAGGAGCGGGGTCACCTGGAAGACGACGGAGGCGAGGGCGATGCCGGTCCAGAAGAGGAGGGTGGTTTCACGGCGGAGGCGGGCGATCTTCTCGTCCACGCCGAGCTCGGCGAGGCCGGGGAGATCGTCGACGCGTGGGTAAAAGGCCGTGAGCGCGAAACGGACGAGCTCGTTCACGCGGGGGACGTTAGGAGGAGCCGGGGGGACGGGGCAAGGGCAGAGTGATCGGGAGGGAGGAGCGAGGCGCGGCTCGTCCGTAGGCGGGCGGATGGCCGATCCCGGGGGCGCAGGATCGTCCGTAGGCGGGCGGATGGTGGAGCCCGGCGGCGCAGGATCGTCCGTAGGCGGGCGGATGGCGTGGCGCGGGGTGTTTGGGCGTCACGAACGGAGGCGGGAGCGGGTGGCCCCGAGGGCGGCCGCGGGTCTCCAGGGTTTCGAGGGGCGTTTCTGAGGGTGCGGTTCAGCCTCTTTTCGAGGGCCCGCCGATAGTGGGGCAAGCTGTGCACGTCGTAGAAGGGACGGTCGGAGGATTCACCGAGGAACGGCGGGCGCTTCGCAGAACGTGACGAGGACGGTCACGATTTCTCCACCGTCGTGTCCCGGTGGGCCTTGAAGTTCTGGAGGCGAACGGAGGTAATCATCGGCTGCTCGGATGATGGCCCACGAGGCCCGCCACGGGCAACCTTCGTCCACTCCCGCGTCCGCTGGGTCGCGCCGCGCCCCTCATGTTCGCTCCACCCTGACCGCCGTCACCAGCGGCCGCTCCTCGTCCGGCCCGAGGTCCGAGAGCTCCCACGTAGAAACCTCGGGCTCGAAGCCGGCCTCGCGCATCGCTGCGAGCATGTCGTCGAGGTGGTACAGGCCCACGCGGTGGGTATCCGTTTCGACGGTGACCTGGTCTCCATCCCGGATCTGGAACACGAAG
>JANMGF010000377.1:0-3069 GCA_031374535.1 Polyangium sp. (in: bacteria) | reverse complement strand
TGCTGCTCGGCGGGCTCTGGCACGGCGCGACGTGGATGTACGTCGTCTGGGGCGCCTATCACGGCCTCGTGCTCATCGTGCACCGGCTCTGGACACGCGTGAGCCCCTTCGAGCGCTCTCCCCAGGCCTCGCGGTGGCTCTGGTCCGTCTTTGCGTTCGTCATGTTCCACGTGGCCTGCCTCGGCTGGATCTTCTTCCGCGCGCATACCGTCGCCGAGGCGGCACACGTCTTCGGCGCGCTGCGCGGCAGCTACGTGCTCGGCGGCCCCGAGAAGCTCGTTCTTTATCGAATGATCCTCTGCTGCGCGCCGCTCTTGCTCATCGATACCTGGATGGAGATCGACGAGCAGCTCAGCGGCGTCCGCCATGATACGCGGTATCTCCAGAGGAGCCCGGTCCTCCTGCGCGGCGTCGTGTACGCTTGCCTCGCGCTCGTCCTCGCGGTCGTCGGAGCCCCCAGTGGAAAAGAGTTCATCTACTTCCAGTTCTAGTGAATTGGCCGTCGCGCCCGTGGCTCCTGCCCGCGAGGCACGCCGCGCGGGGGCCCTGCCCTGGGGCATTGCGTGGGCGATCGCCGCGCTCCTGGTATTCGAGATCGGGGCTCGCTCCTACTGGACACCCCTCAACGTGGGGGCCGAGCGGTACGCGAAGATCGACGCGACGTACGGTTATGGATACGACCTCGCGCAGCCGCTTTGCCTGCGCGTCGGGGCCGACTTTCAATGTTTCGCCTCGCAGTATCTCCCGATCGCGCCAGAGCGGTTCGCCGCCGTGAAGGCCCCGAACACGGCCCGCTTCATCACGCTCGGCGGCTCGCTCTCGTTCGGCCAGAACAGCTACACCCCGCAGGCCGTGCGCCGGTTGAAAGAGGTCTGTCCCGGCGTCGAGTGGCAAGGCGTCAATTTCTCGGTCCAGGGCATGGGCACGAGCCGCATGCGGATTCTTTTCGAGGACGCGTTCCGTTACGAGCCCGATTTCATCGTGATCGATCCCGTCGGCTCGAACGAATACGAGGACGAGATCGAGGCGTCCTACCGCGACGAGCTTCACCGGGGGATCTGGGCCCTCTTGCTCAAGAGCCGCGCGGTCGTCCTCGGCCAGAAGGTCATGCGCGAGAAGCTGACGCTGCCGGATCCGCGTGCCCCCAAGCCGGTCGAGGCGAACGAGCCCCGCGCCGCGCGTGACCCCGCGACGGCCGAGCGATGGTTCCAGACGCACAGGAAAAACCTGGCGTACATGGTCGAAACGGCCACCCAGCGTGGCATCCCCGTCGTCGTGATGGGCCGCGGTCGCCTCGATCCCAAGGACGATTATATTGGCCGCGCGATGGCGCATTGGCCCACGCTCGCGGGGCAGAATGTGACGTACGTGCCCGTCGACCAGACATTCTCGAAGCTGGAAAACCAAAAATCGTATTTCACGGGCGACCGGAACCATTACACGAGCGGGGGGCACGGGATCATCGCGGGTCTGCTCGCCGGCGTCCTTTCGTCGAAGACGACGCGCTGCGCTGCGGCGCGGTGAGCCTCGGGGCCTGGATCTTCCTTCTGCGCCTGGAAGCCGTCGATCGCTTGATGCGGGGGCTTCACAAGATCGCCATCGGAACGTAAGACAGGGGAGGAGGTTCTTCATGCGTTGTCCTTCCCTTTCCGCGCCGTCGTTTCGCGGTCTTTTGGTCCTTCTGATCCAGGCGCCTTTGCTCGCCGCGTGTAGCAGCACCGACGAGGAGAAGCCGCCCGCGGTCACGGGTTGCTCGGCCGAGAGCCTCTCGTTCGAGCTTGGTGACCCGAACGGAAGCGCGGATCCCTTTGGCGCGAAGGCCGCGGGGCAGGCGCGCGCGGGGCGGCTGCAGGCCGTCGACGGTATCGCGCAGCCGGGCCACGGACGGCAGCAGATCGAGCCGGGGGATTTCGTCCTCGCGAACGACAAGATCGTGGTCGTCATCGAGAACAAGGACGAATCCGACGGGTATGCGCGGTTCGGCGGCGAGATCCTCTCGATCGACAAGGCCGGCGCGGATGGAAAGCCGGTGGGCGTCTCGAAGTATGGCGAGACGTTGACGGGGCTCTCGATCGAGATGATCGATCCGACGAGCGTGACGGTGCTGAAGGACGGCTCGGAGGGAGGCGAGGCCGTCGTGCGTGTCGTCGGCAAGCTTTCGAAGATTCCGTTCATGGAGGGACCACTCTCGTATCTGTTCCCGCGGACGTACGGGTTCGAGGCCGCCTACGATTACGTGCTCCGGCCGGGGGAGGAGCGCGTGACGATGCGCGTGGGTATTCTCAATCCGACGAACGAGATCGTCGATTTTGGCGTGGGTTCGCCGGCGCCGGACGAGCTTCTGGGGTTCTTCCATTACAGCAACGCGCAGCTCGTGACGCCGGAGTTCGGCTTCGAGGAGCCCTCGGGGCGCGTCGCGTGGGCGGGGTATGATGGCGGCGATTTCGGGTTCGCTTTTCGGATTCCCGATAACGAGCTCGCGTATGGGCTGACGGTCAGCGGGTTTTCCCTCTTTTACGGGCCCGGGTTCCTCGCGGAGGCGTGCTCGGCCGAGACGGTCGATCGGGCGGAGATCATCGCGGGCGGGCCCGATTACGACGGGCTGCGCGAGGCGGTGCGTCGCGTGTCGGGGGAGGCGCCGTGGCGCGAGGTGAAGGGGACGGTCGAGGACGCGATGGGGGCGAGCGTGAGTGGCGCGTGGCTCCATGCCGTCAGCGCGCAAGGCGAGTATTTGAGCCGGACGCGGACGGGTTCGGACGGTTCATTCGTGGTGCACGTGCCGCCGGGCGCGCCCGTGACGCTCGTGCCGCAGAAACCGGGATATGCGCCGCACGCGGGGTTCGGGGTCGGGGCGGACGAGGCGACGGCGACGATCCCGCTCGATCCGAATGGCATGATTCACGTGGTGGCCAAGGACATGGCCACGGGCGGGGCCTTGCCGGTGCGCGTGCAGGTCGTGCCAAAGGACGTGATGCCGGGTGCGCCCGAGGCTTTTGGCACGCCGGACGAGGTGAATGGCCGGATGCACCAGGTATTTTCCATGAACGGGGACGCGACGGTGGCCGTGAC
>JANMGF010000314.1:0-6643 GCA_031374535.1 Polyangium sp. (in: bacteria) | reverse complement strand
GTGGTCGTGGTGGCCCGGGCGGCGGCCGAGGTAGCCGAGCCTCGCGTGCACATCACGCTCACGTCGGTCCGCTTCGCGCAGCACGTGGCTCTCCAGCGCGGACAGCGCCGCAGCATCCAGCTCGCTCTCGTGTCCGGCAAGGACGGGGAAGCTTCTTCGTTCAAGCTGTTCAGCCGTCCGCACGGCGATAGCGCCGGCAGCAAGGGGGCCGCCGGGTGGCAGCTCCACGTGGAGGGGACGGTGTCCTACGCACCGGCAGACGCGGTGTCTCCGTGGCCCCGTGACCTCGCGGCCATCAAGTCCCGCTGCGCCGAGCCCGTCGATGCCGGCGAGGAGCCGCGGAGCAGCCCGATCGCGCAGCTCTTCCGCGCCCCTGGCGAGGCGTTCGGGCGGCTCTCCGTCTCGGAGGCGGCGCTGTCGGACGACGTCCCTGCGGCGTTCCTCGACGCTGGATTGCAGCTCATGCGCTGGGCCGCGCCGCAGCAGGAAGGCGCCGCGGTCGTGGAGGTCGTGAGGATGGGCCGCCTCGTCATTCACCCGCCGCCCATCGCGCAGGACTGGGGCCACGCCGTGACCCGCGAGGCCGAGGACGGCGCGCTGGTGGGGGACCTGGTGCTCCTTGCCGACGACGGCCGGCCGCTGGTGGAGGCGACGGATCTGCGGCTGCGCCGCGTGGAGGGCGCAGCCGCGCGGCCAGCGCCGAACGAGAGCGACGGCTGGATGTACGAGGTGCGGTGGGAGGAAGCGGCGCAGATGCCGTCCGCGATCGCACCCCACAGCAGCAGGGAGAGGCCGGGGACGTGGCTCCTTCTTTCGGATCGCACGGGCGTGGGCGAGGCCATCCGGGCGCGGCTCGAGGCTTCGGGAGAGCGCTGCGTGGTGCTGGCTGCCGAAGGCCTCCCCGGGCTGCAAGGCACGGAGGGCAGAGCCGAGCCCTGGGGGCCGCTGCAGCGAGCGCTCCGGGAGGCGATGGCGGATCCGAGCCGACCCTGCCGCGGCATCGTGCACCTCTGGAGCCTCGATGCGACGGCGACGGAGGGCGCGACGCTGGCATCACTCGGCACAGCAGAGCGCCTGGGGTGCGGCAGCGCCCTGGTTTGCGTGCAGAGCCTGGTGCAGGCAGGGCTCCGGGACGCGCCTCGTCTGTGGCTGATCACGCGGGGAGCGCAGGCCGTCTTGCCAGACGGCGCGGCGGTCTCGGTCGCGCAGGCCCCGCTCTGGGGCCTCGGGCGCGTCATCGCGCACGAGCACGCGGTGCTGCGCCCGACGCTGCTCGATCTGGACGAGCGGCAAACGCCGGACAACCTCGACGCGCTCCTCCGCGAGCTGCGCCTCGAAACGCACGAGGACCAGCTAGCGCTGCGCGGGAGCACGCGCTACGTGGCCCGCCTGGCGCGCGCAGCGCCGCCCGCGGAGCTCGCCGCGAAGGCCGCTTTCGCAAGCGACGCGACGTACCTCATCACCGGCGGCCTGGGCGGGCTTGGCCTGCACGTCGCGCGGTGGTTGGTGGCGCGAGGCGCCCGGCACCTCGCCCTGGTCAGCCGCAGCGGCGCCTCCGCGGGCGCAAAGGAGGCGATCTCGGACCTGGAGAAGGCCGGCGTCCAGGTCTACGTGGCGCGCGCGGATGCCGCCAGGTCCGAAGAGGTGGAGGCGCTGCTCACGGACGTCGGGAGCCGCATGCCCCCGCTCAAGGGCATCTTCCACGCGGCAGGCGTCCTCGATGACGCCACGCTCCTCAACATGACGCCGGAGCGCTTCCGGCGCGCCATGGCGCCCAAGCTGGACGGGGCCTTCAACCTGCACGTTCACAGCGCGCGCTTCCCGCTCGATTTCTTCGTCCTGTTCTCGTCGGTGACGAGCGTGCTCGGGTCGCCGGGGCAGAGCAACTACGCCGCGGGGAACGCGGCGATGGACGCGCTCGCGCATCACCGCCGCGCGCGCGGCTTGCCCGCCATGAGCATCAACTGGGGGACCTGGTCCGAGGTGGGCATGGCCGCGGCCCAGGAGAACCGCGGCGAGCGGCTCGCGACGCGAGGGATCGCGAGCATGACGCCCGAACAGGGCATCCAGGCGCTCGCGCGGCTGTTCGAGCGCCCCACGACCCAGGTCGTCGTCATGCTCTTCAACCTGCGGCAGTGGCGGCAGTTCTACCCGAAAGCGGCCGCCTCGCCGTTCCTGTCGCAGCTCGCGCACGAGGGGGACCCGGCCGCTGACGCGCCTCGGCCGGCCGACTCGATCCGCGTGGCGCTGGAGATGGCCGTGCCTCTCGAGCGGCGGGGGCTGATGATGTCGCACCTGCGCGAGCAGATCGGGCAGGTGCTGCGAATCTCTCCGTCGGACATCGAGGAGCAAGCACCGCTGCGCGCCCTCGGGTTCGACTCGCTGATGACGCTGGAGATGAGGAACCGGCTCGAGAACAGCCTCGGGCTCGCCCTCTCGGCGACGCTCTTGTGGAGCTACCCCACCATCGAGGCGCTGGCGCCGTTCCTCGCGGAGAAGATGGGGCTATCGCTCGATACGCCCGCGGCGCAGGCGGCCGAACAGCCGCCGCCGCCCCGGGCGCGGCCGGTGGAAGCGGACGCGCCCGCCGCCGCGCCCGCGAACATCGAGGAGCTGTCCGACGAGGCGGCCGAGGCTCTTCTCAACGCGAAGCTCGCGGCTCTGGACGAGGTACTGTGACATGAGTTCTGCATCGGATCGCGGCGATGGAATGTCGCCGGTCAAGCGCGCGCTCCTGACGATCGAGAAGCTCCAGTCGAAGGTTCAGACCCTCGAGCAGGCGAAGCACGAGCCCATCGCGATCATCGGCATGGCCTGTCGGTTCCCAGGCGGAGCCGATTCGCCCGAAGCCTTCTGGCAGCTCATGCAGGACAGGGTGGACGCGATCCGCGAGATCCCCGCAGAGCGCTGGGACATCGACGCCGTGTACCACCCAGATCCGGACGCGCCGGGCAAGATGAGCACCCGCTGGGGAGGCTTCCTCGAGGAGGTGGATCAGTTCGATCCCGATTTCTTCGGGATCTCGGCGCGCGAGGCGGTCAGCATGGATCCGCAGCAACGGCTGATCCTGGAGGTCGCCCACACCGCCCTGGAGAACGCGGGCCAGGCGGTGGATCGGCTCGCGGGGAGCCGAACCGGCGTGTTCCTGGGCATCTGCTCCAGCGATTACGGGCGCCTTGAATTGGCCGACACCGACAGGATCAACGCCTATACCAGCTCGGGCGGCGCGATGAGCATCCTGGCGGGGCGCCTGTCCTACGTCATGGACTTCAAGGGACCGAGCGTTTCCATCGACACGGCGTGCTCGTCCTCGCTGGTCGCCATTCACCTCGCCTGCCAGAGCCTACGCGCGGGCGAGTGCACGATGGCGCTCGCAGGAGGGGTCAACCTGATCCTCTCCCCGGAGTGGCACATCAGCCTCTCCAAGGCCCGGATGCTCTCCCCGGACGGCCGCTGCAAAACGTTCGACGCGCGCGCCGATGGCTTCGTCCGCTCCGAGGGCTGCGGCGTCATCGTCCTCAAGCGCCTGTCGCAGGCCATCGCCGACGGGGACCCGATCCTGGCCGTCATCCGCGGCTCGGCGATGAACCAGGACGGACGCAGCAACGGGCTGACCGCGCCCAACGTGCTCGCGCAGAAGGCCGTCCTCCGCAGCGCGCTGGAGAATGCGCGCGTCGAACCGGCGGATATTTCGTACATCGAGGCGCACGGCACGGGGACCTCGCTGGGCGACCCGATCGAGGTCGACGCGCTGAGCGATGTGCTCGGGCAGCCGCGCCCCGACGGCGCGCCTTGCCTGCTCGGATCGGTCAAGGCGAACATCGGGCACGCCGAGGCGGGGGCTGGCGTCGCTGGGCTCATGAAGATCGTGCTCGCCCTCCAGCACGAGCAGATCCCTCCGCAGGTCCATTTTCAGTCGCTGAACCCGAACCTCACCCTGGCCGGGACGCGCTTGGCCATCCCCACGCAACCGACGCCCTGGCGGCGCGGCGCGGGCAAACGCATCGCGGGCGTCAGCTCGTTCGGCTTCAGCGGCACCAACGCCCACATCATCCTCGAGGAGGCCTCCGCGCACGAGCCCGCCCGCGTGGACGCAAAGGCTCCCGCGGCTGCGGAGCGGCCCCTTCACGTGCTCACCCTGTCGGCCAAGAGCACGAGCGCGCTCCAGGCGCTCGCGCGACGGCATGAGGAGCACCTGCGGGCTGCCCCCGAGGCCTCGCTGGCCGATGTGTGTTTCTCCGCCAACACGGGGCGGTCGAGTTATACCCACCGCCTGGCGCTCGTCTCCGGAGCGCGCGCCGAGCTCGCCGACAAGCTGGCCGAGTTCGGGCGCGGCGTTGCGCCGGAGGGGAGCGCGGCGGGCGAGGGGCGGGGGCGGGCGCGGCCCAAGGTGATCTTCTTGTTCACCGGGCAAGGCGCGCAGTACGTGGGGATGGGGCGTCGGCTCTATGAGACCCAGCCGGTGTTCCGGGCGACGCTCGACCGGTGCGACGAGCTGCTCCGCCCCCACCTGCCAAGGCCGCTGCTTTCCATCCTTTACCCGGAGGCCGGGGCCGAGTCACCCATCGACGAGACGGCCTACACACAGCCGGCGCTCTTCGCGCTGGAGTTCTCGCTGGCGGAGCTGTGGCGCTCGTGGGGCATCGAGCCCGCGGCGGTCATCGGCCACAGCGTGGGCGAGCTGGTGGCGGCGTGCGTGGCGGGCGTGTTCAGCCTCGAGGATGGCCTCGCGCTCGTCGTGGCGCGCGGTCGGCTGATGCAGGAGCTGCCGCACGGCGGCGAGATGGCCGCCATCTTCGCCGAGGAGGCGCGGGTTCTCGAGGCCATCCGTCCCTACGCGGACCGGGTCGCCATGGCCTCCATCAACGGCCCGACCGAGACGGTCATCTCGGGCGAACGGGGCGCGGTCCAGGCCATCGTCGAGCAGTTCGGCGCGGCGGGGGTCAAGAGCCGGGCGCTGCGGGTATCGCACGCATTCCATTCGCCGCTGATGGATCCCATGCTGGATGCCTTCGAGCGCAAGGCGGCGGAGGTTCGCTACGCGTCTCCCCGCATCCGGCTGCTGTCGAACGTGACCGGGAGCTGGGCAGACGGCGCGCTCGTGGGCAATGCCGCCTACTGGCGTCGCCACGTGCGCGAGCCCGTGCGCTTCGCCACGGGGCTGGAGAAGGCATACCGGGAGGGGTACGCGGTCTTCGTCGAGATCGGGCCTCAGCCGACGCTGCTGGGGATGGGGCGGCGCTTCCTGACCGAAGACGACGTGTCGTGGCACCCCTCGTTGCGGAAGGACCGCGACGACTGGCAGCAGATCCTCTCCAGCCTGGCGACGCTCTTCGCCGCCGGGGTGCGCGTCGACTGGCAAGGCTTCGATCGGCCCTACAGCCGCCGTCGCGTGGCCCTGCCCAACTACCCCTTCCAGCGCCAGCGCTACTGGCTGGAAGCGGGCGCCGCGCGCGGATTGGCGCAGGCCCTGCGTCCTCGCGCGTCGGGGGCGGAGACGCACCCCCTCCTGGGGCAGCGCCTGCACGCCACGGGGCCGGAGATCCAGTTCCTGTGCACCGTGAGCACCGAGAGGCAGCCCTACCTGGGGGATCACCGGGTCTTCGGCCAGGTGGTGCTCCCGGGCGCGTACTACACGGCCATGCTGCTGTCCGTCGGGGCCTCGCTCTTCGGCGGCCAGCGGTACGAGGTGGAGGACCTGCTCCTGCTGCGGGCGCTGGTCCTGTCCGAGCCGATCCAGCTGCACCTGGTGCTGCGCCCCGAGGGCCGGGGCGCGATGCGCTTCGAGATCTCGGCCGGCCGCGAAGGGTCCTCGGAGGCCCTCCGCCCCTGCGCCATGGGCATGCTCCGCGCGGTCTTCGCGGAGGCCCTGCGCCCGGCTCCCGTCTCGCTCTCCGCGCTGCGAGAGCGCTGCACCGCCGAGACGTCGCTGGCCGATTTCTACGCCGGATTCTGGCGCTACGGCTTCCAGCACGGCCCAGCCTTCCAGCTCATTGGACCTTTGTGGCGCGGACAGCGGGAGGCGCTCTCCGTCATGCAAGCGCCCCTCGCGGAGGAAGGGGTCGACCTCCTCCACCCGATCCTGATCGACGCATTCACCCAGCTGCTGCTGGCCACGCTGCCCGAGGGCGAGGGCACCACGGCGTACCTGCCCTTCAGCCTCGATCGCTTCCGGCTCCACGACAAGCCCGTAGGTCCCCTCTATTGCCATGCCAAACTGCGGGAGGAGGGCAAAGATACCTGGGCCGGGGACTTGCAGCTCTTCGACGAGGCGGGCCGCGTCTTCGCGGAAATGGAGGGGCTGCGGCTGAAGCGGGCCACGCAGAAAGACGCTCTGCACGCGGAAGGTCCGCGGGAGGACGCGTGGGTCTACGAGGTCGCCTGGCGGCGCGCGCAGGCGCCTGCACGTTCGTCGTCGCGGCCTTCGCGGTGGCTCATCGTCTCGGACGAGGGAGGGCTCGGGGCCGCGCTGTGCGGGCGGCTCTCGGCGCGCGGGCAACGGTGCGTGGAGGTGGCGCCGGGCGAGGTGGATTTCGCAGCGCTGCTACGGGCCGAGCCTACGAACGAGGGGCCGCTCGGGGTGGTGTTCTTGCGGGGCCTCTCCGCGCCGGAGCCGTCGGCGGAGGGGGCGCTGGCTCCGGGC
>JANMGF010000304.1:0-1251 GCA_031374535.1 Polyangium sp. (in: bacteria) | reverse complement strand
AGCGCCCGCGCCTCCTCGCCGACCTCCGCGAGGGAGCCCGGGCCGAACGTGAGGCTCGACGCGTCCATCGAGAACGCCGCGTCGCCGCCCTCGATCAGCGCATACCCAAGGCAATATCCCATCGGATCAGAACCATTTCTCGCGCCGATACCAGGAAAGCGCGAGCTCGACGCCCCTGGGCACGGACACGCTCGACTGCCATCCGGTCGCCGCGCGGATCGCGTCGCTCTTGCACGTCCACGCTTCCTGCGCGCCCATCTTGGCCTTCTGCCGGTTGAAGAGGCGCGGCTTCTTGTCGAAGCGCGTCACGAGCTCGCCCCCGAACGCTGCCAGATCGACGAGTTTCTCCGGCAGATCCAGGGTCATGACGCGCCGACCGCTCGCCAGGGCGATCGCTCCTTGAAACCGCTCCCAGGTCATGGGCTCGTTGTCGCAGACGAAAAACGCGCGATCGCGTGCCCCTTCGTGCGTCGCGGCGACGAGCGTCGCCTCCACGAAATCGTCGACGTAGATGCCGGAGAACCAGCGCTTCTTGTTGCCGAAAAAGACGTTCCGGCCGCGCTCGACCTCGCGAAACAGGTTGAAGTAGTCGACGTCCCCCGGCCCGTACACGCCCCCGGGTCGCAAGATCGTCCAGGGGATCACGCCCTCCGCGCGCTCGACCACGCGCTCGGCTTCGAGCTTGCTTTGCCCGTAAAACTCGATGGGCCGCGGCGCGTCGGTCTCGACGTGCGGGCGCGTGGCGCTCGAAGGACCGTAACTCGCGAGGGAGCTGACGAGCACGAAGCGGCGCACGCCGGGGTGCTTTTTGCGGAGCGCTTCGAGCAGGTTTTCCGTGGGCATCACGTTCGCCCGCTGGAAGTCGCCATACTCCACGCCCTTCGTCGCGCCCGCGACGTGCAGCACGTAGTCCGGCTTTTCCTGCTCGATCAAGCGCTCGAGGCCGGCGCGATCGTCGTACGCGACCTCGACCGAGCGACCCCGTTTGGCCGGGGGCGATCCGCGCCGTCGCAAGGAGACCACGTCGACCCCGCGATCGACGAGCGTGCTTTGCAAGCGGCCGCCGATGAAGCCACTCGCGCCCGTGAGGAGGACCTTTCCCGTCGAGATGCCGCGTTCTGTCACGCGGCCGCTCTGCCTCATCTGCCACGAGGCGGCAAGATCCGAGCGCGCAAACCCCGCCGTCCGACGATCCCGGCGAGGATCAGCCCGACCCCGGCGAGCAAACCGCCCGTCTCCCGCCCACCCGTC
>JANMGF010000300.1:0-3687 GCA_031374535.1 Polyangium sp. (in: bacteria) | reverse complement strand
CCGCCCGCCGCGCCGCCCGCCGCGCCGCCGGCCGCGCCGTCGCCCTCGCCTTCTTCGACCGAGGTGCCCGGCAACAAGAAAAAGAACAAGGGACCGATCGAGACCAGCTTGTGATGGTCAGGAGATAAAAATGGCTTTGCTTGCGCTTTGGTTCGAGTCTGGTGAGAGCACCTTCTCGGTGCGCCGCTTCAGGGTCGAGGAGCGGATGAATGGTCTCTTCACGGCCTCCATCACCGCCCTTTCCCCTCACGCGGATCTCGATCTCTCGGGTATCGTCGGGCAGCAGGCGGCCTTCGTGATCGCGAGTGGCCTCGACGGGGCGCTCGTCGGGGGGCGGCGCTGGTCCGGCGTCTGCAATTTCCTGGAGCAGGTGCGGGTCGAGCCGAGCGGGTTATCCACCTATGATCTGACCATCGTCCCGCATGCCTGGCTGCTCACGCAGCGCCGCAACCACAGGCTCTTTCAACACAAGAGCGTCCCGGAGATCCTCGACAAACTCTTCGCGGAGTGGAACCTCGAGCCCACGTGGCGCGTCGATCGGGGCCGGTATCCCAAGCTCGAGCTTCGCGTGCAATATGGCGAGAGCGATTGGGATTTCGTGAGCCGCCTCGTGGAAGAGGCGGGCATCAGTGTTTACTTCGTCGAGAGCGAGCAGGGCAGCCGGCTCTGCTTCGACGACAAGCCTCACGCGGGGGACGCGCGTCTGGGCCCGCCCTTGCCCTTCGCGGACGCCACGGAGCTCTTGAACGCGGGGCGAATCGAGCACGTCACCGCGGTGCGGGTGAGCGAGCACGTGAGGCCCAGGCGCACGACGACGAGCGATTTCGATTTCCGGCGCCCGCGCTACCGGATCCTCTCGAAATCGGGAGATGCGGCGGCTTCGCTGGAGGCGATGCTGGAGCAATACCACTACGTGCCGGGCGCGGCGCTGGCCGAGACTGGAAAGGCGGGGGACACGCCGTCGGCGGACGACAAAGGTTTCGGGCGGCACGCCGAGGCGACGATCCAGACGCTCGTGGAGCAAGCCCAGCGGAGCCACCGCGCGCTCCGCAAGGTGGTCAAGCTCCAGAGCAACGCGTTCGACCTCGCGCCGGGGGTCATCTTCTCGATGAGCGGGCATCCGCGGTCGGACCTCGGCTCCGGGCAGCGGCTCCTCGTCACGTACACGCGCGTCGAGGGTGAAGAGGGCAAGGAATGGAGCCTCGACGTGAAGGCGCTCTTCGCGGACGAGCCCTACCATCCGCCGGCCGTCACGCAGAAGCCGCGCATTCACGGTATCCAGAATGCGATCGTGGTGGGGCCGGACGGCCAGGAGATCCACACGGACGAATACGGGCGCGTGCGCGTGCAATTCCCCTGGGACCGGGACGGCGGCTTCGACGAGGACAGCTCGATATGGCTGCGGGTGAGCCAGGGCTGGGCCGGCGGCGGTTATGGGATGATGACGCTGCCGCGCGTGGGCAGCGAGGTGCTGGTGCAATTCCTGGACGGAGATCCGGATCACCCCCTCGTGGTGGGCCGCGCGTTTAATGGGAGCGCGACCGTGCCTTATGCGCTCCCGGACAACAAGACGGTGAGCACCTGGAAGAGCGCGTCGACGCCGGGGGGCGAGGGCGCCAATGAGATCAAGATGGAGGACCTGAAGGGGCAGGAGCTGCTCTATGTGCAGGCGGAGCGCGACCACGCGACGCTGGTGAAGCACGATGAGGTCCGCCTGGTCGGCCGCAATCGGACCACGGTGATCGAAAAGGACGAGGTGCTCTCCATCAAGGAGGACCGCACCATGGTGGTGCAGCACGACGAGCGCGCCACCGTGCAAAATGATCGCGTGGCGATCGTGGGCCACGACGAGCACGGCTCCGTGGGTCATGATCGCCTGCACCAGGTCAAGCGGAACGATACGCTCGCGGTGGGGGCGAGCCGCGCGGTGCAGGTGGGCGAGGACGCGTCCTACGCGGTGGGGGCGAACCGCGCGACCCATATCGGCAAGAGTGATCAAGTGAGCGTGGGCCAGGACCAGTCGGTGACGGTGGGGCAGAGCCGGAGCACGAAGGTGGGCGTGAATGATAGCACCCTCGTGGGCTCGCAGTATTCGGTGACCATCGCCAATGGGATTGGCGGCAAGTTATCGAGCATGCTGGGCGGATTGCTCGACGGGAGCGCGCTCGGCGGGCTCGGTAAGCTCATCGCGCCGGTGATGGCGGGGCCACTCGAGGAGATCGCGTCTCAGATTGGCAAGGGCTCGCTGGGGGCGACGCCGCTGGCGACGCTGATCCAGGGTCCTGTGGCGACGCTGAAGCAGTTCTTGCCCGGCCCGCTGCAAAGCGTGGCGTCGATGGTGAGCGGGCCTCTCGAGGCGTTGCTCGGCGGCGGAGAGCCGCCGACGACGTTCATGATGGAGGACAAGAGGATCGTGCTGACCACGGGCGACGCCACGATCACGCTGGAGGGCGGGACGATCGTGCTGCAAGCCAAGGAGGGGATCGCGCTCGGCGCGAACACGATCGAGGCGCTCGCCAAGCAGTTGATGAGGCTACAGGCGGGGCTGCCGGCGGCGGAGGCGGCGGCGGCGGCGGCGGCGGAAGGGGACGCCGAGGCGGCGGTGGAGGGCGGCATCATGTTGCTCTCGGCGACGCAGCATTTCGAGGCGGGCTCGCCGGAGGGGACGGCGCAGCTCGCGGCGATGAAGGGGCTCGTCGTGGGGTCGAAGGACACGCTGGCCGTCATGTCCGAGAAGGGGATGCAGATCGCCAGCATGGAATCGCTCGATATCGCATCCAAGGCAGATATCAACGTGGTCGCCTCGGGCGAGGCGGTCGTGATCGGGACGATGGTCAAGCTGAACCCGCCCGGGGGCCCGGCCAAGAAGGAGAAGAAATTCGAGGAGCAGGAGGGCGACGCCTCTCCGGAGGAGGAGAAGGAGCTCGGCCTCGAGGACGGAGTCAAGCCGGACGGCTTCCGCAAGGAGCTGCCGGGCGAGGAGGGGGAAGGGCCGGACGAATTCGGCATGCAGCCGATCAAGCGTGCGAGGAGTCGCCCCGCCAAGAAGGCGGAGCCCCCCAAGACTGAGGCCCAGCGGATGATTGACGAAGCGCGCCGCGAGGCCTGGTGGGGTACATTTTGGGGCAACTTGGGCGGCGTGGTCCCCCCACAGGCATACCAATTCGCCGCGGGCCTCTTATCGAAAGCCACGCCGAGCTTCGAGTTCACGATGAACGTCCTGCTCGCCAGCAAAGCGATAGATAGAAACACATACGATCAGATCATGGCAGACACCAAGGCCAAGAGGGCCGGAGAGGGGGCCGGTATTGTTGTTTCGTTCGCCACGGCGGTCAGCGGAGTGGGGGGGGCGTCAGCCCTGACCGTCAACGTCGGAGGCAGAATCATCAACATGAACGGTCCGATCTTCATTGAGTTCACGAACAGAATCTATGACTTCGCGAACCTCCCCATAAAGCCCTTCTGAAGGCCCCGTTGATGCACGTATTCACACGAGGGTATCCAGCGTAAGACTTGCATCGAGAGGGAACGACATGCCCAACGTCGTCGTCAAAGGCAACAAGTGCACCCCCCACCAGGATTTCCCCCCCGCGAGCCTCGTGCAATCGGCAAAGACCGTGTCCGCCGAGGGCGTGCTCGTCGGCGTGGAGGGCAACCAGCTCGCCCTCCACGCGTGCACCTGCGGCA
>JANMGF010000287.1:0-1597 GCA_031374535.1 Polyangium sp. (in: bacteria) | reverse complement strand
ATCACGGCGAGACGATCGCCCACGGGACGCCGGAAGAGGTCCGCAAGAACCCCAAGGTCCTCGCGGCCTACCTCGGCGAGGAGACCCCGGAGGAGGGCGCGCCGGCCTCCGCGTCCGCCGCACCGGAGGAGGCCTCGACGTGAAGACCGCGCACCCGACGCGTAAACCGCCCACGGCCGAGGAGGGCAAACCCCTGCTCGTCGTGCAGGACCTCGCTGTTTCGTACGGCGGCATCAAGGCGCTGAAGGGCGTGAGCCTCGAGGTGCGTCGCGGCGAGATCGTCGCGATGATCGGCGCCAACGGCGCGGGCAAGACGACGACGCTGAAGACGATCGTGCGTCTCTTGCCGATCTCCGCGGGCAAGGTCGTCTACGACGGCAAGGACCTCGCGGGTGTCCCGGCCGAGGACGTCGTGGGTCGCGGGATTTCGCTTGTTCCCGAAGGGCGCGCGATTTTCCCGAACCTCACGGTGCGCGAGAACCTGGAGATCGGCGCATGGAACCACAAGAACCACGCCTCGATGGCGGAGACGCAGGAGGACGTGGTGCGCCTCTTCCCACGCCTCGGCGAGCGCATGAAGCAGGAGGGCGGCACGCTCTCGGGTGGTGAGCAGCAGATGCTCGCGATCGGGCGCGCGCTCATGGCGCGACCTTCCATGCTCCTGCTCGACGAGCCCTCGCTCGGCATCGCGCCGCGGCTCGTCGCGGACATTTTCGAGGCGATCGCCCGCGTCGCGCAGGCCGGGACGACGATCCTGCTCGTCGAGCAAAACACGCGCCTCGCGCTGAAGTACAGCATGCGGGCGTACGTGCTCCGTACCGGCGAGATCGCGATGACCGGCGAGTCGAAGGCGCTGGCGGCGAATGAAGAGGTCCGCGCAGCGTATCTCGGCGGCTGAGATCGCTGCGTAATGACGCGGCATGTCGTGTGCACCCGCGCTCGCACCCGCGTCGAGCTTCTCGCTACGGCGGAGCATGCTTGCCGCGGTTGCGGATTCCTGGGCCCATCGGCGCGTCTTTTGCTAGGGGCGAACCATCATGGATAACGCAGCCATACGCGTCCTGGTCATCGACGAGAATCCCACGAGCGCCGGTGATCTCGCCACGTTCCTTTCGGCGCATCACTACGACGTGGCGACGTGCTCTGCCCTGGACGGGGCCCGGACGGCCGTCTCGTCGCGCAGGCCGCACGTGCTCGTTCTCGCGACCGGCGAGCATCCGCACGCCGAGATCGAGGAGCTCCGCAAGCTCTACCCCCGCATGCCGCTCGTGCTTTTGACGTCGGAGGCGGGGCAGGAGCTCCTGCTCGACGTCGAGGCCTTCGCCCCGGCGGTCCCTGCATGCCCTTCGCGCGGCCTCGGCCACATCGAGTCGGCCGTCGAAGCTGCGGCGTACTTTTCCTGACCCAGCACACATCGGTCCTTCCTCGCGGTGCCAGGCGCTCGTCGTGGCTCGACGGACACGTGTGCGTGGCCTTGCGCCGCGCTTGCGCAGCGCAGCGGGAAAGGCGACGATCGGCGCCCCTGGTCGGTGAATCGACCCACGGGGAGGGGGTGCCCACATTCGGCCGGCGCGCCCTCGATGAGGCTCACGCCTCG
>JANMGF010000233.1:0-5784 GCA_031374535.1 Polyangium sp. (in: bacteria) | reverse complement strand
CTCGGCCAGCTCGTGGATCTGCCGCTCGAGGTCTCCGGCGGCGCATACGTGCCGCGAGGCGAGAGCGGCGCGCGCGTGCGGCTCGTCGACGTCGCGTTCGCGTACCCTGGCAGGAGGCAGGTCTTCGAGAACGTGACCCTGTCGCTCGAGCCCGGCGCGCGCGTGGCCGTGGTCGGCTCGAGCGGCGCGGGCAAGAGCACGCTCGCGGATCTGCTGTACGCCTTGCGCGCCCCGACGCGTGGCCGCATCGACATCGACGGCACGGATCTGCGCGACATCGACCTGGGCTCGCTCCGGGAGCACGTCGCGCTCGTCCGCGGCACCGAGATCTTCGACGGCACCGTCGCCGAGAACGTGCGCGTGGGCCGACCCGAGGTGCAGACGCGTGACGTGCGCGCAGCGCTCGAAGCCGTAGGGCTCTGGGAGGACATCGCGGCGCTGCCCAAGGGGCTCGATACGCACCTGCCGACGGGAGGTCAGCTCCTCTCGCAGGGGCAAGCGCAGCGCCTCTGCGTGGCCCGCGCGATCGCCGGTCGGCCTCGCCTCATCGTCCTAGACACCCAGCTCGCGGAGATCGATCCCGCGTCGCGCAAGACGATCCAGGCCGCGCTGCTCGACCGCAAGGCGCCGTGGACGGCGCTCGTCACGACGCACGACCGCGAAATACTGCGGAGCTGCGACGAGATCTTCGTGTTCGACGCGGGCAGGTTGCGCCCCCTGCGCGCGGGGGACCTTCCTTGAAGGCGCACATCGAGAAGAGCGAGATCACCATGCAATCGAAACTCCGTAAGCGCCTGGCGACCTTGTTCCGACGAGCCACGCCACGCCCCCGGCCCCCCTACCGAACGATGCCCCTCGAGGGAGAAAGCGACGCGCTGCGCCTCGTACGCGCGCCACGGCTGACGCGCACGATCGCGCGGCTGCTCATCGCGTTGCTCACGCTCGTCGCGGGCGCGCTGGTCGTGGTGCCCTGGCAGCAGAACTCGCCCGCGCATGGGCGGGTGATCGCCTTCGCGCCGCTCGATCGCCAGCAGACGATCGAGGCGCCCGTCGAGGGACGGGTCGTGCGCTGGCACGTGAAGGAAGGCGATCGCGTCGAGGAAGGCGCGCCGATCGCCGACATCGCCGACAACGATCAGGACCTCGTCTCGCGCCTGGAACGCGAGAAGGACGCCGTCGACGCGCGG
Source organism: Polyangium sp. (in: bacteria) (assembly GCA_031374535.1). Lineage (GTDB taxonomy): Bacteria > Myxococcota_A > Polyangia > Polyangiales > Polyangiaceae > Polyangium. The sequence goes on along the minus strand of JANMGF010000233.1, from coordinate 4,597 downwards.
ATCGAGGCCGCGCGCTCGCGTGCCGGCGCGGTCGGTGACCGGATCGACTCGCTCGGATCCTCCCGCGACAGCGCGCTCGCCGCGGCCGCATCACGCGTGAAGATGGCCAAGGATCGTGTGCGCGCCGCCGAGCAGGGGATCGTCGCCGCGGAGGCCGCACACAAGACGGCCGAGCTCAACCTCACGCGACAACGTTCGCTTTTCGAGGAGGGCCTCTCGTCGAAGCGTCAGGTCGAGCTCGCGGAGCTCGACGAAGCGCGCACGCGTACCGACGTGGATCGCGCGGGCGCGGCGCTCTCGGCGGCCCGCTCGGAGGAGTCCGCGCTCGCAGCCGATCTCTCGAAGATCAAGAACGACGCGAGCGCCTCCATCAACGACGCCACGGCATCCCGCGCGACGGCCGAGGCCGAGATCGCGTCGGCGAACGCGGAGCTCGCGCGGATGGAAGTGCGCCTCGCCCGGCAGCTCACCCAGAGCGTCAAGGCGCCACGCAAAGGCACCGTCCTGCGCGTCGTCGCGAAGCAGGGCGGCGAGATGGTGAAGTCCGGCGAGGTGCTCGCGGTGCTCGTGCCCGACAGCGACGACGCGGCTGTCGAGCTCTGGGTCGACGGCAACGACGTCAACCTGATCACTCCGGGCCGCAACGTGCGCCTCCAGTTCGAGGGTTGGCCCGCGATCCAGTTCTCCGGCTGGCCCTCGGCTGCTGTCGGCACGTACGGCGGCAAGGTCGCGTTCGTCGACGCGACGGACGACGGCGTCGGCAAGTTCCGCGTGGTCGTGGTGCCCGACAGCGGCGAGCCTTGGCCCGAAAAACAATACCTGCGGCAAGGCACGCGCTCGAACGGCTGGATCCTGCTCGACCGCGTCTCGCTCGGTTACGAGCTCTGGCGCCAGTTCAACGGCTTCCCGCCCCAGTGGTCCGCGCCGACCTCCGACGGTAAGGACGGCAAGGACGCCAAGGACGACAAGAAAGGAGGCGGCAAGTGAAGGCGTTTTTCCGAACGCTCCCCCTCGCGCTCGCGCTCGCGTGGCCCGCGACCTCGGCCGGACAAACCGTCCTCCCGGGCCCCGCGACGACAGCGACGACGAGCGCCGGTGAGCTCCGCCTGGACGAGCTCGTTCGTTCGGTCGAGCTACGTTTCCCGATGATCCTCGCGGCCCAGCAGGAGCGCGTGGCGGCCGAGGCCGATCGTCTCTCGGCCTCGGGTGGGTTCGATCCGTCGTGGCGGACGACCGCGGCCGTGATCCCCCTCGGCGGTTATCCCTCGCAGCGGCTCGACACCTTCGTCGAGCAACCGCTGCCCTGGTGGGGCTCGAGCGTCTTCGCCGGCTACCGCATCGGGCGCGGCGAGTACCCTGTCTACGACGGCAAACTCGCGACGAACCAGTACGGCGAAGCGCGCGCCGGGGCCCGGCTCAACATCTGGCGTGATGGACCGATCGATCGACGCCGCGCGAACGTTCGGCGCGCCGAGCTCGGCGTCGACGCCGCCACGCAGAGCGCCGATCAGCAACGCATCGAGGCCACACGTGTCGCCTCGTTTCGCTACTGGGACTGGGTCGCCGCGGGCCGCAGGCTCGCCATTGCGCGCACGTGGCTCGACCTCGCGCTCGTGCGTGACGCGGGGCTCGTGCGACGCGTGGAGACGGGCGACGTCCCCGCGTTCGAGCGTCAGGAAAACGAGCGCGCGATCCTCCAGCGCAAGGCCCAGGTCATCTCCGCGCAGCGCGCGCTCGAACAAGCGGCGATCGAGCTCTCCATCTTCCTGCGCATGGAAGACGGCTCCTCCCTCCTGCCCGAGCCCTCGCGGCTGCCCGCGTCGATGCCCGAGCCCTCGCCGCTCGACGTCGCCCGCGTCGCAGCGGACGAGCGAGCCGCGCTCGATCGCAGGCCCGAGATCAAGCGCCTCGACGCGCAGAAGGAGCAAGCCGAGGTCGAGCGTCGCTGGGCCGAGAACCAGCAGCGGCCGGCGATCGACGTCGTCGTCGTGGGCTCGCAGGACTTCGGTCCAGGTGATCCGAAACAAGCCAAGCCCGTGCTCGAAGCTGCCGTCGTCGTCGACATCCCCCTCCTGAACCGCGTCGCGAACGGCCGTGAGCGCGCAGCTTCGGCGCAGGTCTCGCGCATCGAGGCCCAGGCACGGCTCCAGCGTGATCGCGTCGTGGCCGACGTGCGTGACGCCGCCTCCGCGCTCGCGGCGTCCGAGCAACGCGCGACCGCGGCCCGCGCCGAGCTCGACGTCGCGCGCAAGCTCGCCGATCAGGAGCTCAGGCGCTTCGAGCTCGGCGAAGGCACGCTCCTGCTCGTGAACCTGCGCGAACAAGCCGCGCTCGAGGCTGCGCTCCGCCAGATCGACGCCGTGGCCGACTGGCAAAAGGCCCTCGCCGCCTACCGCGCCGCGACCGCGGGCGCCGCCAGCGCGATCCGCTGACCTCGCCCCCGCGATCTTCGTAATCCAAGCCACGACACCTGAGAAATAAGGACGATCATGCGCCCAAGAAGGGAGCTTCGTCACGCGGATCCAGCGGACTGGGAGGCCCTTCCGTGGGGACTCGACACGTTCGGGCAAATTTTGGCGGAAACGGGTCCGGTCTGCATGTAGACTCCCTCCCCCAACATGCCGACCGCTCGCCGTCGTCTCGAAAGCAAAGACGTCCCCCAAGCAGACAGCCTCGAAAACGTCCGCCGCATCATCGACGCCGTCGCCGATGGCTCGAAAACGAAGGCCGACGTCTCCGACCGCACGGGGATCAACCCCCGCCACGTGCTCTACGGACTCCACACCGCTCGGGTGCTCGGGTTCCTGGCGGAGGAAGAGGGCGGCGGGTTCGGCACCACCGACCTCGGCAAGGAGCTGCGTACCCACGCATCCGGTAGCGCCGAGGAGCGCGAGACCTTCCGCAAGTCGATCCAGGACAGCGAGATCATCGCCGCGATCGCGCCCCAGATCCTCTCCGACAAGCCGCCCACGCAGGACGCGATCACGCAGAAGATCGTGAAGCTCAGCGGGCTGTCGGATTCGACCGCGGGCCGCCGCGCGCAGACGCTTATCTCGTGGCGCACGCAGATCATGTCGCAGCTCGGCACGGGCACCGTCGCGCCGGACAACACGCCGGACGAGGCCGAAACCGACGCCGAGGTCGAGGTCGAGGCCGACGACGCGTCGAAGGCCGAGGACGCCGCCGCAACCTGATTGGATCGGCCCCCCTCACGCGCCCGCTCCCTTCCACGGGGTGGGCGCGTTTTGCCTTCCATGACGTCACGCGGTCGCTGTCGCCTGTCGACATTACGTGATGTTCATTGTCAATCCATTGACGCCCATTTCCTCGCCGATGGCCGCGAGGGCATGGTGACTTGACAATCGTAGTGCAATCCCCACCATTACGACCGCAACCGGCTCGCCTGATTCGGCCCGCCGTGTTATGTTGCGTCGTACTTGATCCCGGAGCTTTACGCAATGACGGGCGTAATGGTTCCCACGGGGACTGATACCCCATTCCGTCATGGGTCGGCCTCCGGGCGGCCCCCCGGAGCTACATCGTGATCGCCATGGAACGGGCGAACCGCGAACGCGCAGAGGCGCGCCTCGGATCGCTCTTGAAGGGAAAATGGCGGCTCGACGTGCTGCTAGGCGTGGGAGGCATGGCCGCCGTTTACGGGGCCACGCACCGCAACAAAAGCCGCGCCGCCGTGAAGGTGCTGCACCCGGACCTCGCCGCCGAGCCCGCGATCCGCGCCCGGTTCCATCACGAGGGGTACGCCGCCAACGCGGTCGGCCACCCCGGCGTCGTGCGGATCCTCGACGACGACGAGACCGATGACGGCGTCGCCTTCCTCGTGATGGAGCTGCTCGAGGGCGAGACGTACGACCGGATCGCCCAGCGCTGCGGCGGCAAGCTGCCCACGCCCGAGGTGCTCGTCCTCGCGCTCGCCGTGCTCGACGTCCTCGTCGCGGCCCACGAAAAACAGATCCTTCACCGCGACCTCAAGCCCGAGAACATCTTCCTCACGCAGAACGGCGTCATCAAGGTCCTCGATTTCGGCCTCGCGCGGGTGTTCGAACCCGCGGTCCAGCAAGGCCGCATCGTGACGAGCTTCGGCACGACCATGGGAACGCCAGGCTTCATGTCGCCCGAGCAGGCGCGCGGAGACTGGGAAAAGGTCGACGCGACGAGTGACCTCTGGGCCGTCGGCGCGACGATGTACACGCTCCTCTCCGGCCGCCTCGTGCACGACGCCACGAACCTCACGGGCAGCCTGATCATGGCCGCCACGAAGCCCGTCGGCTCGCTCGCGCTCGTCACGCAAGGGCTCCCACGCGCCGTGGTCGACCTCATCGATCGAGCCCTCCAGTTCGAAAAGGCAAACCGCTTCCCCGACGCCGTCGCGATGCGCGTCGCCGTCGCCGAGGCGATGCAGCCCTCCACGCGGGTCTCGGCGCGCGACGTCTCCGCCGACCCGGCACACACGTACGTCGTCGGTCGCGGCTCGCCGCAGCTCTCCATGAGCTCCGAGCCGGACACCGTCGCCAGGCACGACGCGAAGGCCGGGCAACCGCCCACGTTGCCGACGCAGGTGACCCCTCCGCCCTTCGCC
>JANMGF010000110.1:0-4010 GCA_031374535.1 Polyangium sp. (in: bacteria) | reverse complement strand
CGACGAGGAGGTGTACGCGTGGAAGATGGCCGATCTCGTGGCCTCGTCCGCGTACTTCCTCGGGGAATTCAGCGTGGGCGAGGCGGCGGCGGAGAAGGCCGTGAAGGCGCGGCCGAACGACGCGCGGCTGCGGCAGAACCTCGGGTTTTACGTCGAGAGGCGGCGCCGCGAGAAATCAAAGCGGTAGCTTTTTGGCGTTCCTACATTTCTTGCAAGGATCGCGGGTACGAGTTGATGAGATGGTCGCCTCGGGCGCCTCGCACCGCGATCTGCCGGATCCCCACGAGCGCCGGCGGGCGCTGCGGGCCAACGACCAGGATGTGATCGCTGGCGCCGGAGTTATGCTGCGTATACGCGTCCCAGTCCTGTTGCGAGTTCGTGGCGATCGAGACCGCCGCGCTCTTGGTGTCCGGGAACAGGAGGACATTCCCGAGGACGTTGACGCGATTCATGATCACGATCGCCGCCTGCTCGTTCATGAGGTGCGGATAGCCCGAGGCGTTCTGTAACATATGAAGGAGCAACGCCTGGCCCTGCGCGTCCCCGGGGATGAGCTTCGTGAGCACGGCGTTCGGGATTCGAAACCGAATGACACACTTGGGGTAGCCCTTCAGCACGCTCCCCCATTGCAAGCTCACGGCCGTCTGCGGGGCGGTCGCGTGGCCCGTGGTCAGGTAAAACCCGGAGCCGAACTCACCGGCGTTGCCGTAATTCGGATCGACGCGCTTGTTGTGGAGGTAGTCCGTCTTGTAGGTGACGTGGGCCAGCTCGGTGTGGGTCGCGGGGTTCAGGTCATTCGGCACTGCGTGCGCGCCCGCGTTCCCGAGATCCCAGTTGTCGAATGCGGCCAGGTTGCCCTTGTAGATGCCCCCGTAATAATAACGGGGGTTGCGATCATCCATGTAGTCGACGATGCTCACCCGGTCGCCGTAGTCGCTCTGGAATTGCTCGAGCCCCTTGATGAATGCGGCGGGAGGGTCTTTTTTTGCCTCGTACGTGGCCAGATCGATGTCGCGGGGTTGTCGGGCCAAAAACTCCAGCGCAGGCCGCAGCGCCGAGGGGATCAAGTCGCCCATGCTGATGGACTCGGAGAACCAGATGGCGACGTCCTCCGGCCTCATCTCCGTGCCGTTTTTGACGAACCGAGCCTGCGCCGTCGACGCGGGGCCTTTGGCGCGGGCGAGGGTCGCGGGATGGGGCGGCCGCGAAGACGGCCCAGTGAATGTGGGTTTCGCCTGAACCACGGTCGCGGGGTGCGGCGGACGCGAGGCGGGACCTCGGACCGCCGTCCTCGGCTGCGCCACCGTCGCCGGATGGGGAGGGCGCGTGAACGGGTTATCACGTCGGGTTGTCATGATACGGGAGGGAGTCGGCCTGGGTGGAGCAGGCGCTCCCGCTCTGCTCGTTATGCCAAGCGAGCACGTGGGGCCAAGAACTCGGCGCCGGGATCGAGCCCCCAAACGCTCCAGAAGTGGCCTGCGACCCCCGGAAATGCATGACGCCGGCCCGCCCGTCGTGCGAGAATGACCGCATCGGAGCCCGGCCATGACGAAACGCGCACGCCCCTTCCTCAAAACCCCTTCCCTGCTCGCCTTCGCCCTTGCCGTCGCGCCCGCCCTCGCGTGGGCATGGGAGCCCATGATCGTGCAATACGATCCACTGATCCGGATGCCCGGAACCCAGCCGCGGGCAGATATGGCGATCGAGCCGCCGTCCATGTGCCTCGGATGTCACGCGGGGTATGCGCCGGCGATCGAGCCGGGTTTCGGGTGGAAAGGGTCGATGATGGGGCAGTCCGGGCGCGACCCGTTCTTCTGGGCCGCGCTGACGGTCGCCGCGCAGGACTCGATATGGGCGCTCGGCAACCCGAACGGGACGGACATCTGCCTGCGTTGCCACATGCCGAAGGGATGGCTCGAGCTCCGGAGCGATCCGACGAACGGGCAGGCGATGGGCGACGCCGATTTCGACGGCGTTCAATGCGATTTCTGCCACCGCATGGTGGACCCGTTCTTCGAGGACACGTTCCAGGGCGTTCGCGAGGGGAACGACTGGGCCGGGTACTGGGACGAGCAGAACATGAGCTCGCCCTCGTCGTCGGCCGCGGCGGAGAAGACGCGCGAGGCGGACATCCTGCAATCGACGTCGCATGGACTCTTCAATGGGAACCCGCATTACGGCGCCGATCACCGGCCCGTGAACCAGAGCTACCAGGAGAACGGGACCGCCCAGTATTACGTGAGCGACAAGGCGGAGCGGCGCGGGTCGTTCGCGGACGCGCAGGCGTTCCACCCGATGCTCTACAGCCGCTACCACAAGAGCAAATACTACTGCGGGACGTGCCACGACGTCTCGAACCCCGTGCTCGCGAACATGGCCGCGAAGGGGACGATGCCGAACGACGGGACGACGGTGCTGCCGACGGAGGCGCAATCGCCGTCTTCGTATTTCCACGTCGAGCGGACCTGGTCGGAGTTCATGCTGAGCGATTACGGAAAGCCGGGGGGATCGCCGGGGGTGGGGCCGTACGCGCCGGAAAAGTTCGAGACGGGGCAACCAGGCAATGCGATCGGGTCGTGCCAGGATTGCCACATGCCGGACGGCGTGGGCGCGGGGTGCTCGATCGTGGGGTCCGTCATCCGGCCGGCGGAAAGCACGGAGCACCCGTCGAGCGGGCAACCCGTGCATGATCTGACGGGTGGCAATGCATTCGTGCCGTGGCTGCTCGCGAGCACGGTGCCGGCGTCGCCGAATTACGACGCGATGAACGCGGCGCTGCTCGGGCAAGGGCCGGCGACGCTCACGCTTTCGCTCGACGAGGGGACGAAGCTCGATCCGGCGGCGCTGCTCGCGGGGTCGAACCGGGCGAAGTGGACGCTCGGGCGCGCGGCGAGCATCCTCGCGCTTTCGTACGATCCGCTGAGCGGCGCGACGTCGTTCCGGCTGCGGAACAACACGGGGCACAAGCTCATCACGGGGTACCCCGAGGGCCGGCGCATGTTCCTCAACGTGCGATTGTTCGAGGGGGACAAACTGCTCCACGAGGTGAACCCGTACGACACCACGGTGGGCACGCTCCGCGGGCTCGATCCCGCGTACGCGCCCTCGAGCCCGCCGCTCGGGCAAAACGAGACGCACGACGACGCGCTCGTGTACGAGGCGAAGATGGCGAGCGGGCTGACGGGGCAAACGAAATCGTTCCACTTCCTGCTGGGGACGGAGCGCTCGAAGGACAACCGCATCCCGCCGAAGGGGTTTCGTATCGCCGAGGCGGACACGCGAATGGCCGAGCCCGTGTGGAACGGGGCGATTTCACCGGACTTCTTTTCGGCCGAGGAGTACACGGGCGGCTACGACGACGTGAGCGTGACTTTGCCCGCGGGCGGGAGTCGCGTGGAGGTGCGGCTTTATTACCAGACGACGAGCCGCGAATACGTGGAGTTCTTGCGTGACGAGATCCTCGGGACCGCGAAGTCGCTCGGGAGCCCGACGCCCTCGGGAGAGCCGAGCGCCTACATCGCGCAAACGGACCCGTTTTTCTCGCAGCTCCGAGGCTGGGGCGACACGATCTGGCAGCTCTGGGAGCACAACAAGGACGTGCCCGGCGCCGCGCCCGTGGAGATGACGCGGGCCGAGATCGTGGTGTCGGACGTCTGCCAGGACGCAGGCGCGATCGAGGGAATGGCCTGCGCCGACGGCGACGCATGCACGACGGGCGAGGCATGCGCGGGAGGCGCGTGCACGGGTGGAATGCCGGTCGGTTGTGACGACGGCAATCTGTGCACGGACGATACGTGTGATCCGCAGCTCGGCTGCTTGCATACGGCCAATGCGGCCGAATGCGACGACGGGAATGGTTGCACGATGAATGACACCTGCGCATTCGGCGTCTGCGCGGGCAAACCGAAGGTCTGCGTGGACGGCGACCCGTGCACCGTGGATTCGTGTGACCTCGAGCTCGGCTGCCAGTACGTGCCGATCCCCGATTGCGGGAGCGGAGGCGCGGGCGG
>JANMGF010000086.1:0-6650 GCA_031374535.1 Polyangium sp. (in: bacteria) | reverse complement strand
TCCTGTTTGCCCTCGCCTCCGGTCTCCCGTCGATGGGGGGCACGTTGTTCCCGCTCGTCGGGCCCTTGTGGATCACCTCGCTCTTCGTGTTCATCAGCATTCCGTTGATGGACAAACGGTCGGTCGCGCGCAGACCGGGCTATGCCGATCACATGGCGCGCGTGCCGGCGCTCCTGCCGCGCCTGCCCCGGAAAACAAAGGGTTAGTCTCACCATGATCCTCGACGCATTTCGGATGAACAAGAAGGTGGCGATCGTCACGGGCGCGAGCCGCGGAATCGGTCGCGCCTCCGCGATTGCGCTGGCGGAGGCAGGGGCAAACGTGGTGCTCGCCGCGCGCCGGCCCGATGTGCTGGAAGAGGCCGCAGCGGAGGTCCGCGCGCGTGGACGGCGCGCGCTCGTCGTGGCGACGGACGTGACGGTCGCCGCCGAGCTCGACAGGTTACTCGCGCGCACGCTGGAGACGTTCGGGCGGCTCGACGTGCTCGTCAACAACGCGGGCGGCTACCCGCCCACCATCGCGCTCGCGGTGTCGGACGAGGAATTCGCGTCCGCGTACCATTTCAACGTCGTCTCGGTGCTGCACCTCTGCCGGATCGCCGCGCCCCACCTCGCGAAGACGCGCGGCGCCGTGGTGAATGTCTCGTCGGCGATGAGCCATTGCGTGGACACGGGGTTCGCCGCGTACGGCGCCGCCAAGGCCGCGCTGAACCACCTCACGCGCCTGCTCGCGCACGAATGGGCGCCTCACGTACGCGTCAACGCGCTGGCGGTGGGCGCCACGATGACCGACGCGCTCGAGGCGTTCGTCGGGGCCGGCGACATGCTGGAGCGTATGACGGCAAAGACACCCATGCGGCGCCTCGGTACGCCGGAGGACATCGCGGCCGCCGTGCTTTTCCTGGCCTCGCCCGCGGCGTCGTGGATCACGGGCAAGATCCTGGAGGTCGACGGCGGCGCGCCGGCGAGCACCTGGCCCTACGAAATCCCTGGCGGGCTCGAAGAGATCTGAGCGCGTCGCAATGGAAATGCGCGCTCTCCCGGGCATCCCGGCCGCGGGCGAGGAGTCTTGCGTGGCGGATGCCTCTCGGGTAGCGTGGTTTCGCCGCCGCGTGAACTTCGAGGAAAGCGAGCGGGTCACGAAATCACCATGGTGGACGCTGCGGAACACCTGCTCGCGCACGAGATCCTGGATACCTCGCCGACGTTCGTGGTCAGCATCGACGCGGCCGGCCGGACCGTCTACATGAATGGCACCATGCTCGGCGCGCTCGGGTATACGCGCGAGGAGGTCATCGGACAGGATTACGCGTCCATGTTCGTCCCCGTGCGTGATCACGAGCTGCTGCGGAAGGTCTTTTCGGAGCTCGGGTCGTCGAGCGGCACGACGTTCAACGAAAACCGGGTGCTCACGCGCAGCGGCAGGGAGCTGCTCATCGAGTGGCACGGCAGGCCCGTGCTCGGCGAGGACGGGGCGCTCGCGTACTTTTGTGGTGTCGGCATCGACGTCACGTCGCAGAAACGCATGCGCGAGGCGCTGCACCGCTCGCAGCAAAGGCTCGCCCTGCACTTCCAGCAGGCGCCCCTCGGCATGATCGAGTGGGACAATGATTTCCGGGTCCTCGACTGGAATCCGGCCGCGGAGAAGATCTTCGGCTGGTCGCGCGAGGAGGCCCTGGGGCACGATGGCCAGGAGCTGATGGTGCCGCCGGAGGTCCGCCCTTACGTGGCCGATATCTGGGAGCAAATCAAGAAGGCCACCGGGACCGTACGCGCCTGCAACGAGAACGTGACCAGGGACGGCCGCCGCATCACGTGCGAATGGTGCAATACGGCGCTCATCGACGAGGATGGCCAGATCATGGGCGTCGCCTCGCTCGTGAACGACGTGACCGACCGCGTGCGCGAGGAGGAGGCGCTGCGCGACCGGGAGCGCGCGCAGGCCGAGACGATCCAGCAGCTCTCGGCGCCGGTCCTCGATTTATGGCAAGGCGTGCTCGCCATGCCCGTCGTCGGCGCCATCGACGCCGCGCGGGCCACGAAGATGACCGAGAGCCTGCTCGAGGCGATCGTGAAGAGCGGCGCGCGTTTCGCGATCCTCGACCTGACGGGCGCGACGGCGATGGACGCCTCGATCGCCTCGCACCTCGGCGACATGATGCGCGCCACCGGGCTCGTGGGCAGCGAATGCCTGGTTTCGGGGCTCGGGCCCGAAATGGCGCGTACGCTGGTCGAGCTCGACGTTCCCCTCTCCGTGAAGACGTTCGGCTCGCTCCGCGACGCGCTCCGCCACGCCATTCGCGCGGCGCGCCTTTGAATCAGCTGGCCTCGCCTTCCCTCACCACGCCGTCGGCTTGTAGTCTTTGAAGAATTGGCCCCATGCGTGGGTGCCCGTGGTGAATCCGGCGAAGATCGGGTCGACGATGCGGGCCGCGCCGTCGACGATGTCGAGCGGCGGGTGAAAGCCATGTTCGGTGACCTTGCGGGCCGCGATCGTGGCGGGATCCTCGTCCGTCACCCAGCCCGTATCCACGCTGTTGATGTGGATCCCGTCTTTCACGTAATCCTGGGCCGAGGTGCGCGTCAGCATGTTGAGCGCCGCCTTCGCCATGTTCGTGTGCGGGTGTTTGTCGGTCTTGTGCTCGCGGTAGAATTGCCCCTCCATCGCCGAGACGTTGACGATGTGCTTGTCGCGCGACGCGTGCCTCGTCATGAGGCCCTTCAGCTTGCTGCTCAGCACGAAGGGGGCGATGGCATTGACGAGGTGGACCTCGATGAGCTCGATCGTCGGCACCTCCGCGAGGGCGAGGCGCCAGCTGTTCTTGTCGCGGAGATCGACCTGCTGCAGATCCGCGTCGAGCGCGCCGCGGGGGAAGAGATCGACCCGGCCGCGTAAGGCGTGATCCTCGGCCGTCAGCGGGACGAGCGAGAAGGCGGCAGGGTCGCCCGACAAGGAAAACCCTCCGGCGCGCGTCGCGAGGGCACTCTCGTGAGCCCGCGCCTCGGCGCGTTGCGCGTTTCGCTCGGCCTCGTGGTGCGCGACGAGGCGGCGCGCCTCCACGGGCAAACCAGAGGGCGCCTTTCGCTCCAGATCCACGAGGTGCTCGTAAAAGCCCGGAGGCCGGCGCACCGTCTGGCAGGCATTGTGGATGATGAAATCGAGCCGCGGCAGGTGTCCTTCGAGGAAACGGGCGAATCGCTCGACGCTCGGCGTGAGGCGGAGGTCCATGCCGTGCACCTCGAGCCTGTCGGCCCAGGCGTCGTAATCGTTCTCGCGCGCGTAGCGGAGCGCGGCGTCGTGGGGGAAACGCGTGGTCACGACGACCCGGGCCCCGGCGCGCAGGAGCAAAATGGCGGCCTGGTAGCCGATCTTGACCCGCGCGCCCGTCACGAGCGCGACGCGGCCCCGGAGATCGGCCGTCTGCGTCCGTTTCTGGTAGTTGTGCTCGGCGCAGGGCAAACAAAGCTGATCGTAGAAGAAATGGATCTTCCGGAACTCGGCTTTGCAGACGTAACATTTGCGCGCGTCGCCGAGCTCGCGTTCGCCGGCCGGGGGGATCTCCGCCGCGGGGCCTTTCAAGGTGAGAAGGGGCGGCGGGGTCTGGAAGACGGGGGCGCGGCGCGCGGCGCGGATGCCCGTCGCGTCGAGCAACGCGGCGTCCTCGGTCTTCACGACGAGCCGATCCTTGCGACGCAGCGCCTTCGCGAGGCGCCGCTGCTCGGCTCGATCGGGCCGGGAGACCCTGCCTGCCGCCTCGAGCAGCCGTACACGCGTGTCCTCTGGGACGTCAGCGAGCAGAGCCCTGTCGCGGGTGACGGCTTCGAGCACCCCGAGGGCCACGCGGAGCTCGGCCTCGGTGAAGGGCGGCCGATCCGCTGTGCTTTGCCCGGCTTCGTCCTGTTCGTCCTGTTCGTCGGTGAGGTCGTCGATCATCAATGAAATGCGAGCCCGAAGAGCTGGCCGTCGAGGGGAATGGGCGCCTTGATGGCGCAGATGAGCCCCAGATCCAGGCCGTACGGTGTGCCTTCGGAGAAGGCGCTGACGGGGATTCCGATCCGGAGGGCCGCGGAGAAGAAGCCAATCGAGACGAACGGCGAGGCATGGAGGCCAAGGGTCGTGGCGCGCTTGCCGTAACCTTCCTCGAGGAACGCTCCGATTTCAGCGCCGAACATCATGAAGTTGATCTGCGGGCCTACCGCCCAGCGGCCATGCGTGAACCCCACGGACTGGGCCTGCGCGAAGGCGCCGAGGCCGAAGGCGAAGGACTCCACGGGGTAACGGACGTAGGAGAGCTCGAAGCCGAGGGCGCCGGTGGGGGCGCCGTCGACGTGGCCGGTGAGTCCGAAGAGAGGCCCTATCCCGACGAAGTTTTTGGCCTGCCGCAAGCTCGATCGGGTGGGCGGCGGCGCGGGCGCGGGCGCGGGGGGCAGCTCGGCCGAGGCGACCGCGGGCGCCGCGAGGCACGTCATCGAGAAGGCGAGAGGAACCAGGAAACCCGGCCGGGCCCGTTGGCCCGACGATGGACGAGGTGCGTCCTCAGGTTCGTGCCGCATCGCGGCGAAGCATACATGGATCGCGGGCGCTGGCCAGGGGTTTGGGGCGGCGTGGATCGGGCCGTTCGGCGGGGAGCCCGGAGCGTCGAGGCGAGGCGTCCGGAACGGTTCGTGGCGAATGGCGAGAGAGCGCAAAACATGCTGTGTTGGAGGGATGCGTTCCAGGGATTTTCAAGGGATGGTGGAGGCGCGGATCCGGGAGGCGGAGGCGCGGGGGGCGTTCGACGATCTGCCGGGCAAGGGCAAGCCGATGCCGAAGGACGATCTCCACGGCCTGCCCTCGGAAGACCGAACGGCCGCGTTGATCCAGCGAATCGCAGGGAGCGCGCCCGAGGAGGTGGAGCTCCTCCGGGAGATCGCAGAGCTACGCGAGCGGCTCGCGGGGTGCAGCGACGCGGGGGAGCGGCAGAAGCTCATGGAGGCGCTCGGGGCGAAGACGACACGGCTCGCCATTCTGTTCGAGGCCTCGGGGCGGAACGTACTCGTGCATAGTGGGTTGACGGAGCCGAGGTGAGACGAGGCAAGGTGATGGATCGCCTGGGCTCCCACCCCGTGGGACTCCGGGGTAGACTCCCCGCATGAACCTGACCGAGCTGGAGACCGAAGCGCTAAAGCTCGACCCCGCGGACCGGGCGCGCCTCGCCGAGAAGCTCCTCGAAAGCCTGGAGTTCCTCTCCGAGCAGGAGAGTCAGGAGGTCTGGCTCGACGAGGCGGCGCGGCGCGACACGGACTTCGACCCGTCGACAAGCCGCTCCGCCGAGGATGTCCTCCGCGACGTGCGGTCTCACTTCGCATGACCCTGCCCGTCATTTTTCACGCGCTCGCGGAGCGCGAGTTGAACGACGCCGCCGCGTACTACTACGCGCAGGAGCGCCCCGGCCTCGGCGAAGCGTTCCTCGCCGAAGTCGAGCGAGTGCTAAAGCTCCTTGCGGAGAAACCTCTGGCCGGCACGGTAAATCGAGAAAACATCCGCCAGTGGAGGCTTCGCCGATTCCCGTATGCGTCATCTACAGGCCCCTCGCGGACCACGTCCGGATACTCGCCCTCGCGGCTCACAAGCGGCGGCCAACCTACTGGCACGGACGTAGCTGATCGAGCTAGCCTCCGCCCCATGGTTCGACGGTCGATGAAGGCCTGGCTCGCGCGGCTCGCCGCGGGCACGCCCACGGTGCCGCTCCGGGACGAGGAGACAGGGTGCACCCTCTGGATCAAGCTCGAATACATGCTCCCGAGCGGATCCACGAAGGACCGGATCGCAAGCTTCATCCTCGGGCACGCCGTCGAGTGCGGCGCACTCGGAGACGACAGCGTGGTCGTCGAGGCGTCGAGCGGGTCGACGTCGATCGCCTTCGCCGGGGCCTGCGCCATGATCGGCGTGCGATTCCGCGCGGTCATGCCCGAGGGCGTGAGCGGCGAGCGCCTGCTCATGATCCGTCGTTATGGCGGCGAGGTCGTGCTCACGCCCAAAGCCCTCGGCGTACTCGGCTCGATCGAGGAGACGCGGCGCATGGCCGAGGCAGACCCGCGTATCTTCTGGCCCCGGCAATTCGAAAATCCCCACAATGCGCTCGCCCACCAGCGGACGACCGGGCCAGAGCTCATCGCGCAAGTCGGCACGACAATCCACGGATTCGTCGCAGGCGTAGGGACGGGCGGCACACTCATGGGCATCGCGCGCGCCCTCGTGGAGTCAGGGCAAAAGGCAATCATCGGTAGGCCCCGGCCCGAACGAGGCGTATGTTTCGCAGGGCAGCCGGAAATCTGCGGCGGCATTCCAGGCGTCGTGGACGGGCTCTCCCAGATCCTCGACGAGGAGGCGGTGGGGGGCGTCGTTTCCCTCCCAATCCCGGACGCAGAGGCCATGGTCGCGGCACGGGACCTCGTCGCGCGGGGCTTTCCAGTCGGCCCCTCGAGCGGCCTCAATTTCGCAGGCGCGCGAATGCTGGCGCGAAAGCTCGGGCCAGGCCACGACGTGGCGACCGTGCTCTGCGACCGCATGGAGCGGTATTTCTCGACCGACATGTTCCAGGATCTCTCGACGGAGGGCTGAGCCAAGGGGCTGAGCATGGGTCTCATCGTGCAGGCGCCTCGCTGGGG
>JANMGF010000059.1:0-1332 GCA_031374535.1 Polyangium sp. (in: bacteria) | reverse complement strand
TCACCATCAGCCGCGGACTGCAACGCCTGGCACCCGCAGCAGAAATGCTGCGGGTCCTCAAAGAGAATGGGCTCGTGAGATGAGACCAGTGCTCAGGGCCGTGCCTGGTCCGGGTCCAGGGGTGGACAACCCCTGGTCGGGGTCCGGGGTGAAACCCCGGCGCGACGCTATGGCAGCACCCTCTGAGGACGATCGGCTGTTCGGACGTCACGTCGCCTGGGGCTCGCCCTCCCCTTCCCCGGCAGCCGCCAGGAGAAATTGCTCGCGATCGATCTCCGGCCGCAACACGGCGAGCCGCTCGTCGGTGTCCACGTGGCCGAGGAGCGCACGCGCGGCCTCTCGGTATTCGTCGATCCCGAGATCACCACGACATACCAGCAGGCGTAACAGAATGGCCGCCTCGGTGGCGACGTCGGCGAGGTTGTAGCGGCGCACGGCCTCGCGGCCCTCCTCGCCTTTCGCCCAGAGGCCCTCGACGTCGGAGCCGTCGACGCCGACCTTGCCAGGAAAGCCGCAGAGGCACGCGAAGGAGGCCATGCGGGAGGGACGGCCGGCGCCACGCATGCTGACGGCGTCCTGGAGATCGAGGTGGTTCTGGCCGCGATAACGATCCTCGAAATCACGGTTCCAGAGCCAGGGCGCGACGACGCCGTGGCGGATGGCGCGGGCGAGGACGAGCGGCAGGTCGAACCCGCGACCATTCCACGAGACGAGCACCGGCCTCTTGTCGCCGACACGCTTGACGAAATCACGTACGATGGCCGCCTCGTCCCCTCCGTTCGGGCCGCCGAGCAGGCGCGGCGAATACACACGCACGTCGCCCCCGCGGCCCCGCTCGCCCTCGATGACGATCGCGATCGTGGCGCCGGAGACGATGGCGAGGTGAGAGACGGCGGGCACGCGATCCGGATCGGCGACCGAAGGGAGCGGGTTGTCCACGTCGAGGATGGCCTCGAAATCGAAGACGACGTACGTGGTCATGCCTGCATGCCCCCGCGCTCGTTCGCGATCATCTGGACGATCTGCTCGAGATCCCGCGTCTCCATCTCCCAGTACGCCTCGGTCCCGAAATGGGGGAAGGTGCGGGGGAAGATGGGGTCGTGGAAGCGCCGGGCGATCCAGGCCGCGTAATGGACGCGGCGCAGGCCCCGGAGCGGCGTCGCGAGGCGAAGGCTCTTCCGATCGAAGCCGCGGAGGGTCTCGTACCCTTCGAGGAAACACTCGAGCGCGATCCGCGCCTCGACGCCCTCGCCAGGCAAAAGCAGCCATAGATCCTGCACGGCCGGGCCCACGACCATGTCGTCGAAATCGACGACGGAGAGCATGCCGTCG
>JANMGF010000049.1:0-12871 GCA_031374535.1 Polyangium sp. (in: bacteria) | reverse complement strand
CTCCTGCGAGAGCTCCAGCGCGAGGCGGGGAGCGACCGCGCGACCTTCCTCTGGGGGACGTTCGAGGAGCAGCGGCGCGATATTCCTTATACCGCGCTGGGGCAGGCGTTCGAGGGGCTGATCCGGCAGATCATTGCCTCGACGGACGCGGAGCTCGCGGCGGTCCGGGAGCAGCTCGCGGCCGCCCTGGGGGACAACGGGCAACTCATCATGGGGCTCGTCCCCCAGATCCAGCTCGTGATTGGCAAGCAACGCCCGGTCTTGCCGTTGCCCCCGGCCGAGGCGCGAATCCGCCTGCATCAGACGTTTCAGGCCTTTTTATCGGTGTTCGCGAGCCGTGAACGTCCCCTCGTCCTCATCCTGGACAACCTGCAATGGGCCGATTTCGCGAGCCTGGAGCTCTTGCAGCACATCCTGACGAACTCCGAGAGCCGCAGCCTGCTGGTCATCGGGACGAACCGCGAGGACGCGCTGGATGTTTTGCACCCCCTCGCGGTCGCGCTGGGCGAGATCCGGGGGGCCGGGGTCCCCGTCCACACGCGGACGCTCGAGCCGCTGGGGCGCGTCGATTTCATCGAGGTCGTGGTGGATCTCTTCGGAAGCGAGCGCAAGGAAGCGGAGCCCCTCGCGGCCCTGCTCTGGACCAAGAGCGGGGGCAATCCGTTCTTCGCGGCGCAGCTCCTCGGCGCGTTGCACCAGGATCAGCTCATTCGATTCGATGCGCGGCGGTGGGCATGGCAATGGGACATCGCCGAGCTCGAGGCCAAAGAGATCACCGACGATATGGTCGAGCTCGTCCTCGGCAAGCTCCGGCGCCTGCCGCAGGATACGCTCGACGTCCTGCAGCTCGCCGCCTGCATCGGCAGCGAATTTTCGGTCCAGCTGCTCGGCACGCTTTGCGACCGTACGCCCGAGGAGGTGCGGCGAGCCCTCGAGTCCGCGCTCACGGAGGGGCTGCTCCTGCAACGCCCGGACGGGTTCAAATTCATGCACACGCGGGTGCACCAGGCCGCGTATTCGATGATCGAGGAGCAAGAGCGGGCCGGGCTCCACCTGCGCCTCGGCTGGCTCCTGCTCGAACGTACTCCCGAAGCCGAGCGCGAGGCTTTGCTCTTCGATATCGTCAATCAGCTCAATCTGGGCGTTTCGCGCGTCGGATCCGCCGAGGAGCGGCGTCGTATCGCGGAGCTCGATCTCCGCGCCGGGCGGAAGGCCAAGGCGGCGAGCGCCGCGCGCTCCGCGGCGTCGTACCTTTCCACGGGCATGTCGCTCCTCCCGCAGGACGGCTGGGACGTCGATTACACGCTGGCGTACGGGCTCTACCTGGAGTTCGCCGAGTGCGAGTTCTTGAGCGCGCGCTTCGAGGAGGCCGGGCGGCTCTGCGGGATCGTCACGGAGCGCGCCCGCACGTCCGTGGATCGGTCGGCCGCCCATCGCTTGCAGATCCAGCTCGCGACGGCGCAGGTCGATAATCTACGAGCCCTCGAGGTCGGGCTGTCGTGCCTGCGCGAGCTCGGCGTGGAGCTTCCGCGCAACCCGACCGAGGACGATCTGCGCGCCGAGCTCGCGTCGCTGCGTGACGCGCTCCACGGCCGCACCATCGAGGAGCTCGTCGACCTGCCGCCGATGACGGATCCGAGCTTGGTCGCCGCGATGGACGTCATTTCGTCGGTGCATGCGGCCGCGGTGTACGTCGTGCCAAACGTCGCGAAAATGGCGATCGCTCGTATGGTGCGTCTCAGCATCCAGCACGGCAAGACCGCGGCCTCGGTGTTTGGCTTCACGTTCCTTGGCGGCTTTCTTTGCGCCACGTTCGGCGAGTTCCAGGAAGGGTATCGTTTCGGGAAACTAGCGTGCGATCTCGCAGAGCGACCCGGCTTCGGTGATTACGCCGCGCAGGCCCTGTGTGGGTTTGCCGTGGGGATCCTCCCCTGGTCACGGCACACGCGGGAGTCGCTCGAGCCCATCCGGAGCTCCTTCAAGCTCGCGCGCGAATCGGGGCAGCTCCTGTATGCGTCGGTGGCTCTGATCCAGAACGTGATGATCCTGCTGGCCCTGGGCGAGCCGCTCGAGGCCGTCTACGAGGCCACCCTCACCGCCTTCGAGTTCACGACCAACGCCAAATATGGATTCCTCACCGAGAACGTCGTCCTGCTGCAGCGATCCATCCGTTGCATGAGTGGGGACAGCGAACGTTTCGGATCCCTGAGCGGGGAGGGATTCGACGAGGCTGGGTTCGAGGTGCACCTCCGCGAGCGGAACATCCCGCTCGTCCGCGCTATTTTTGCCATCCACCAACTCATGGCGAGGTATCACGCGCACGACTACGCAGGAGCGCGCGTGGCTGCCAAAGCTGCCGAGGGGCTGCTCGTCCTCGGCGTGAGCATGATGGCCGAGGCCGAATACACGCCTTATGCGGCCCTCACCCTCGTGGCGCTCTGCGAGCACGCGGAGGGCGAGGAGCGCGAGCGCCTGAAGCAAGAGCTCCTCGCGCTGGAAAAGGTGCTCCGTCGCTGGGCCGAGAGCTCGCCGGAGACGTTCGGGTGCCGGTACACGCTGGTCGCCGCCGAGATCGCCCGCGTCGAGGGGCGCGACGACGACGCGGCGCGCCTTTACGATCAGGCCATTCGCCAGAGCCACGCCGGAGGGTACGTCCAGCTCGAAGGACTCGCCTGCGAGCTCGCATGCCGTTTTTATCGGCGCCGCGGCTTTGCGGTCATGCCCGCGGCCTTCCTGCGCGAGGCGCGGGCTTGTTATGCGCGCTGGGGCGCGATGGGCAAGGTCCGCCAGCTCGAGGCGGAATACCCGGATCTTCTGGCCAAGCCACGCCGGGAGAGTGGCCCCACCCAGGCCGCAGCCTCGGAGCCGATCGATACGCTCACCGCGGCGAAGGCCTCCGCGGCGATTTCGAGCGACATGTCGCCGGAGCAGCTCCTCGCGACGTTGATGCGTATTCTCATCGAGCACGCGGGGGCGCAGCGCGCCTGCTTGCTTTTGCCCTCCGCGGGGGGGCTCGCCGTGGCGGCGGACGTCACGTCGACGCAGGACGGCGTGAGCGTCGATATTCCGAAGGGGACGCGCGCGCCTTCCGCGGGGTCGTTCCCGCTCGCGGTCGCGCATTACGTCAGGCGCACCCGCGAGAAGCTGGTCCTCGACGACGTGGGGGCCCAGGGGATGTTCTCGGCCGACGCGTATCTCTCCAAGGCGCCGCCGAAATCGCTGCTTTGCGCGCCGATCGTCCGGCGCGGGGACGTGGCGGGCATCCTGTACCTCGAGAACAACCTCGCGCGCGGCGTGTTCACCGCGCGGAGGCTCGCATTGCTGGAGTTCCTCTCGGCCGTGTCGCTGGAGAATGCGCTGCTCGCCGCGGATCTCGCGCGGGAGACGGCGGAGCGGACCCAGGCCGAAAGGACGCTGCGCGAGAGCGAGGAGCGGCTGGCGCGGCTCGTGGAGACCGCAAACGTGGTCCCGTGGGAGGCGCAGGGGGAGACGGCGCGATTCGCGTACGTCGGCCCGAAGGTGGTCAAGATGCTGGGGTATCCGCAGGACGCCTGGCTCGCGGATGGATTCCTCTCCCGGAACGTGCACCCGGAGGACCGCGAAAATACGCTGATGCATTTCTTCGCTGCGACGGGCGACGACGATTTCGACTTCCGGATGACCGCGGCCGACGGGCGCACCGTGTGGCTGCACAACGTCTTCAGCGCGCGCGCGGCCGACGGGGCCGAGGTGCTCGGCGGCTTCCTCTTCGACGTGACCGATCGCAAGGAGGCGGAGGCCACGCTGACGGAGAAGCTGCGTATCATCGAGGAGCAGCAAGCCGCGATCCGGAGGCTCTCCACGCCGATCATCGAGGTCTGGGAGGGCGTCTTGACGATGCCCGTGCTCGGAATCGTGGACGAGAAGCGGGCGTCGGAGATGATGAGCGTGATGCTGGACGCGGTGACGCGCACCGCGTGCCAGTACACGATCATCGATTTGACGGGGGTCGATACGGTGGATACGGCGACGGCCGATTACATCATGCGGATCGTGCGCGCGGTGCAGCTGCTCGGCGCGCGGACCATCGTGGTCGGCATCCGGCCCGAGGTCGCGCAGACGATCGTGGCGATGGGGGTCGATCTGTCGTCGATCGCCACGCTCTCGAACCTGCGGGAGGCGCTGCTCCTTTGCATGCGGGATCAAACCCGAGAAAAGGAGCGGGCCGCCGCGCGTGTGGCGGCCCGTCAGGCTCCCCGTCAGGTCAAAAAGTAGCCGCCGTCGAGAGCGAGGTTGATCCCGGTTATGTAGGACGCCCCCGGGGAGCAGAGGAAAAGGACGGACTGGGCTGCCTCTTCCAGGCGGCCCAGGCGCCGCAGCGCGATACGCGAGGTAAAGGCTTCGATTGCCTCCGGCGGCGCATTCCCGTAGGTCGCCTGGGACATCGGGGTGTCGAAGCCTCCGCAGCAGATCGAGTTCACGCGGATGTTTTGCCCGACATACTCGAGCGCGGCCGTACGGGTGACGCTCTCGAGGCCTGCTTTCGCGGCCGCATAGGAGCCAAGGCCCGGGGTGGCCAACTTGGTCGCGGCGGACGAGCAATTGACGATGGCCCCGCCGCCCCCGGCGCTCATCGCGCGGAGCTCGTGCTTCAGGCAGGCGAAGATGCCTCGCAGAAATTTGAAATTCGCGTCGAACTCGTCGGAGAACTCCGCGAGTGGCGCGAGCTTCGGGGCGGACCAGGCGTTGTTGTACGCATAGTCGAGGCGCCCGTATATCGCGACAGTCTGATCGACGAGGGCTTGGATCTCCACCTCGTCCGTGACGTCGCAGCGGATGAACGTCGCGTCGCCGCCCGAAGCGCGGAGCGAGCCCTCCACCTCGCGCCCGAGATCCACGCGCCGCGCGGCGATGACGACCTTCGCGCCCTCACGGGCAAACGCTTCGGCCGTCGCCCGTCCCAACCCGGAGGTCCCACCCGTGACGAGCGCTACTTTACCATCGAATCGTGTCATGTCATGTCCTCATGATTTGTTGGAGCGAGGGAGACCGCGCTCACGAGAGTTGACGTTCGCTGCGTGGACCGCCGGTCACGCCATCGAGGAGGCGGGACCCACGGGCAAGGAGTAATGCACGTGGACGAGCCGCCACAGGCCATCCTGCTTTTCGAGGATCCAGCTCGCGCGCACGCCGCGATAAAACGCGCGCTGGCCATTCCTATCGAGCACCATCTCGGCGTCGAAGCGCGCGCTGATGGTCGCGGCGCGCCCGCCCGCGAAGATGTGGATACGTTCGTCGGAGACGCGGAGGTCCGTCTCGCGGAGGGAAGCGCTGCCGCGCTTGTAATGCCTCCGGATGGTCTCCGTGCCCGTGAGGAGGCTGTCGCCGATGGGAATGAGCATGCAATGCTCGGCCTCGGCCCACAGCTGGCCCATGGCGACCCCGTCGCGCGCCTGCATACGGCCCAGCAATTGTTGCAGGAACGCGCGGACGGACGCTTCGTCCGCGTCCTTTTCGCCTGTCTCGGCCGCCGTGCGCGCGCTTTCGGGCCGCGAAGCCAGGCCCACGCCCCAGGTCGCGGGGGCGGTATCGTCGGAGGGCAGGAGGGCGGCGAGCCCATGGAGCGTGGGATTGGCGAGGAACTGCGACATCTTGATCTCGAGGCCCGTTCGTACTCGTAGCTCCGAGAGAAGCTGCACGGCAAGGAGGGAATCGCCGCCGAGGTCGAAGAAAGTTCCCTCGTTGGATGCGCGCTCTTTTCCGAGCAGACGTGCGAAGATGCTCTGCACGAGCTCGGCTCCGCCATGGGAGGCGGGCAAACGTGGCTCCGGGGGGGGCTCGGGTATCGAATCGACGAGCGCCCGTTTGGCGATGATCAGGCCGTGATCGTCGATTTCACGCCGTCGGGGATCCAAGGGGGCCGCGACGATAGAGGCAAACCCGGCGCGCTCGAGGGCGGCTTCCCATCGCGGGAGTTCCATGGAAAGCCCGCCCCGCGCCGCGGCGATGTCCCAGTAACCCGGGGCGAGGCTCCAGACGAGCTCGTGCCAGGGATCCATGCGCGTGACCTCGACGAGCAGCATGGCCCCGCCCGGCGCGAGCAAATGATGCAGGTTTCCAAGGACGGCCTGGAGATCGAGGGAGACGTGCACCGAGTTGAGCCCGAGGATGATGTCGTAGCCCTCCAGGAATCCCTGCTCGCCGGGCGGACGATTGATGTCGAACCGGAGCGGTCTCATCCAGGAAATGCCCCGCCGCTTGGCCTCGCCCTCGGCGCGGTTCAGGAAGGATCGGCCGATGTCGGTGAAATGGTACTCGACGTCGCAGCCGCGCAATCGCTCCACGAGGGGCCAGGTGAAGGTTCCGTGCCCGGCGCCGATCTCGAGGATACGCGTCTTTCGTCCGGCGCGACGCTGGACGATCTCCTGCACGAGCTCGCCGGCGAGCGTCATGTAAACGTTGTTGCTTCCGGGAGCGCATTCGCGCATGCATTCGCGGAAGAGAGCGTCCGTCCCGTCCGGGTAGAGGACCCCTACTGGCTCGACGCCTCCCGTCAAGGCCTCGTCATAGTTTCGAATGCAATGCTCGATGAAGCGGATGAGCCCGCCGTAGCGCGGGAACTCTGCCCGTGTGCGTTCGAAGTGCGCGGCCGAGTGCCCGGCGCAATCGGCGCGGAGGAGAACGTCGCCGGCGGTGCTTCGTGTCGCGAGCCCCCCGCGCTCCAGGGTCCGCACGAGCAGATCGAACATCGGCGCGAATTTCGGGAGAATACCGGCGCGCTCGCGCAGGGCCTCGCAAGAAAACGCCCGTCCGAGCTCGCCGCCGAGG
This sequence comes from Polyangium sp. (in: bacteria), assembly GCA_031374535.1. Taxonomy (GTDB): domain Bacteria; phylum Myxococcota_A; class Polyangia; order Polyangiales; family Polyangiaceae; genus Polyangium. Next base: position 6,064 of record JANMGF010000049.1, on the reverse strand, counting down.
CGCCGCGCGAAGAAATCGAGGACGAGGCTCGCGCAGAGCGCCTCGAGGCCGGGACGCAGGCCCGGTTCGTCGTCGACGCCACGCGTGCCGAGCTCACGCGCGATCGTGAGGGCACGTTCGTCCAGCTTGGCAGGGATCTTCGCGGGCGCCGGGCAGAGCGTGTATTGCCGTCCTTCGAAGGGATAGGTCGGCAGCGGGACGCGGCGCCTCTTTTCATGCGCATGGAAGGCCTGCCAATCGACGTTCGTGCCGACCTCCCAGAGCCGGCCGAGCGCCCGGAGCGCCTCGGCAGCGGCAGGCTCGTCGCGCCTCCGGAAGCCCGGCATCGTACCCACGACGTCGGCTCCCCCGCCTGCGTACCGCGGGTGTGTCTTCAAAAAGGAGCTCAGCGTGTTGCCGGGCCCCATTTCGACGTAAATCGGGGCGGAGAGGTCGAGGAGAGCCCCGAGGCCCTCGGTCAAGCGAACCGCGCTGCAAAGATGATCCGCCCAGGTATCGGGGTCCGTGGCCTGCTCCGCCGTCATGTACGTGCCGGTCAGGTTGGAGACGAGGGGGACGCTCGGCGCCTTGGGCAAAGCGTCCGCCACCCTCTGGCGGAAGGCCATTCGAATGGGCGCCATCATGGGAGAATGGGAGGCGCGGGAGACACGGACGCCCGTGACCTCGATTCCCGCTGCGGCGAGGCGCGCGCGCGTCGATTCGATCGCGGCGGCGGGGCCCGAGAGCACCACGCAGCCCGGGGCGTAGGTCGCGACGACGATCCCCGCGCCGAGGGAGGGCTCGATCGCGGCGGCGTCGGCGAAGACCGTCAGCATGCCGCCCGGGAGCGTTTCGTCCATGAGGCGACCCCGCTCCGCCACGAGCCCGAGCGCGTCTCGGAGCGAGAAGACGCCCGCGAGGCAAGCGGCCACATACTCGCCCACGCTATGCCCCAGCATCGCCGCGGGGAGAATGCCCCAGGCCATCAGGAGTTTGGCGAGGGCATACTCCACGGCGAAAAGGAGGGGCTGCGCCCATCGTAGCTCGTCGAGGAGAGGCTCGTTTTCGGGGCGTCGCGTGGTGAGGAGCGGGCGGAGATCGAGGCCCGCGTCTTTCTGGAGGATCTCGAAACATCGATCGATCTCGGCCCGGAAGATGGACTCGGCGTCGTAGAGGTCGATCCCCATGCCGAGGTATTGCGCGCCGTGCCCCGGGAACAGGAAAACCACGGGGCGGGCGCCGGTGTCCGCCACGGCCTTCACGGGGGCCTGTCGTTCGGCGATTTGCTGGGCGGCCTCGGTTGTGTTTCGACAAACCAGCGTCGTCCGGAATCGCCGCGGGGTCCGGCCCACCGCGAGGGAGTGCGCGACGTCGACGATATCGAGGGTCGGGTGGCGCCCGAGGTGCTCGCCGAGCCTACGAAGGGCCGCCGCGAGCGCCGTCTCCGTATTCGCGGAGATGCAAAGGAGCGAAGCGGGGCGGCGGCTCGCCAGAGGCTCGAACCGGGGCGCTTCTTCCAGGACCACGTGTACGTTCGTGCCGCCGAGCCCGAGGGCATTGACGGACGCGCGACGGGGCGTGTTCGCCCGCGGCCAGGGGCGGGGCATATTGGGCAGGAAAAACGGTGTGTTCGGCAGGTCGAGCAGCGGGTTTGGCGCCCGGAGATTCGTCAAGGGTGGAATGACCTCGTGCTGGAGCGCGAGCGCCGCTTTGACGAGGCCCGCCGCTCCCGCGGCGGCGTCGAGGTGACCCAGGTTTGCCTTGAGGGAACCGAGGGCGCAATACCCACGATCCGGGGTAAAACGACGGAAAGCTCGGGCGAGCGCGCGGACCTCGGTCGGATCGCCGAGGCGGGTGCCCGTGCCGTGCGCTTCGACGAACCCGATCGAGCTCGGATCGACGCCGGCCATTTCGAGCGTCTGTTCGACGACCCGCGCGACCCCGTCCTCGCTCGGCGCGGTGAAGCCGAGTTTTTCCCCGCCGTCGTTGTTCATGGCCGAGGCCAGCAGGACTGCGTGAATGGTGTCACCGTCCGCGATCGCGTCGGCGAGCCGTTTCAGCGCGACGATCACGACGCCGCTGGCAGGGACCATGCCGCTCGCGCCTTCGTCGAAGGGCCGGCAATGGCCGTCGGCGGAGTATATTCCGCCTTCGACGCGGACGTACCCACGCTCTCCCTCCCGGAGCGCTTTCAAGGAGGCGCCGCCCGCGAGGGCCATATCGCAGTCGCCCGCGAGCAGGCTCTGGCGCGCGACGTGTACGGCCGAGAGCGACGTCGAGCACGCCGTCTGCACCGTCATGGCGGGCCCGCGGAGCCCGAGCTTGAAGGCCACCCGCGTGGCCAGGAAATCGTTCATGTTGAGCGTCTGCGCGCGGAAAGCATCGAGACCGCGTCCCTGGTCGCGGAGCGCATCCGCGACGGGCCCGAGCCAATGAAGCGGCGGACCCATGCCCCCGAAGACCCCGATCCGGCCTGCAAATCGCGTCGGATCGCAGGAGGCGTGCTCGAGCGCCTCGTGGGCGCATTCGAGGAAGAGGCGTTGTTGCGGGTCCATGATGGCCGCGTCCGCGTCGCTATACCCGAAAAAGTCTGCGTCGAACCGATCCGCGTCGTCGAGCACGCCTTCGGTCGGGACGAACTCGGGCCTGCGGACGCGCGCAGGATCCGCGCCGGCCGCTATCAAGACCTCTGGGTCGAATGCGCGAACTGTCTCGCGTCCTCCCTTGACCACGTCCCAGAGCTCCTCCGGATTGCGAATGCCCGGGGCGCGGACCGCCATCCCGACGATGGCAATGGCGCGTGACCTATCCGGCGCGGGCGCCGGGGTCTCGCTGGGCACGGCACGGGGACGCCTCGCGGCGATACGCTCGAGCCCCGGCAATGTGGACAGGTGCGCGGCGAGGCTGCGGATCGTGGGCAGACGCATCAGCGTCATGACGTCGATCTCCGCGCCGAGCTGCGTGGCGAGCGCGGATTGCACGCGGGCGAGGGCAAGGGAATGTCCGCCGACCTCGAAGAATCGCGCGTCGAGGTCGATGTCTGCGAGGCCCAGGATGTCCCGCCAAACCGCTGCAATGGATGTCTCCAGGGCCGACGAGGTCGTCGGGGCGCGTGGCGCCGGCGCTGCCGGGGCGGGAAGCTCTGCGCGGTCGATCTTGCCGTTGCGATGAATGGGCAAACGGTCGAGGAACACGAAGGTGGCCGGCACCATGTACGCCGGCAATCGCTCGCGGAGGTGTCTTCCGAGCTCATGCGCGAGGTTCTCCCGCGGGACGCCGCGGGGCGCGACATACGCTACGAGGCGTTTGTCCCCGCTGACCTCCCGGAGCTCGACGGCGGCCATGTGTACGGCCGGGTGGGCGCCGAGCGTGGCCTCGATCTCGCCGAGCTCGATACGAAAACCGCGGAGCTTGATCTGGCGATCGACACGCCCCAGGTATTCGAGGTTTCCATCGGCGCGCCATTTCACCCGATCGCCGGTGCGATAGAGCCGCCCCTTCGTGGTTGTTCCAGGTCCCTCGATGAAAGCGGCCGCCGTCAGGTCGGGGCGCTTCAGGTACCCCCGCGCCAGGCTGGGCCCTCCGATGTAAAGCTCTCCGGGAATCCCTATCGGCACGGGGCTCCCGCGCTCGTCGAGGACGCGGACCGTCACGTGCGCGAGGGGGCGACCGATGGGCGGTTTTCCGTCCCCTGCGCGGCATTCTACGCCGAGGGAGGCGACCGTGGCCTCGGTCGGGCCGTACAAGTTGAAGAGCCGCCGCCCGGGCGCCCATCGCGCCACGAGCTCCTCGGGCAAGGCCTCACCCCCGGTGATCAGGGTGTGCAACGAGGGAAGCTCGTTTTCTGGTAAAACCGAAAGCGCGGACGGCGTGATCAGGATGGCGTGAATGTCCTCTTGCTTCAAGAACCTCACGAGATCCGGGCCCGGTGAAGCGTGCTCCCGATCCGCGAGCACGAGCGTGCCCCCGACGGGCAAAGCCATCATCAAATCTCCGATCGAGCCGTCGAACGTGAGGGGAAACATTTGCAGGACGCGGGTGCCCGCGCCGAGGCCATAAAGCGCCTCCAGGTCCTTCGCGAGGTAATGAAGGCCGCGACGCTCGATGAGCACGCCTTTCGGCTGGCCGGACGAGCCCGACGTGTAGATGACGTAGGCGAGGTTCGAAGCCTTCGCGATCGGCGGGGGCGCTTCGCGGGGGAATCGGTGGATCTCGGTCGTCTCCTCGTCCAGCACGATCGAATCGACGCCGATGGATTGCGTCACGCGCGCGTTTTCCCTGTCCGTGAGCACGAGCCGCGCGTCCGCGTCCTCCAGGATGAACCGCTGGCGCTCGCCGGGAGAATCGGGGTCGAGGGGGACGTAGGCGCCGCCGGCCTTCATGACACCGAGGAGACCCACGAATGCCTCGATCCCGCGCTTCATGCAAAGCCCGACGAGCGTCTCCGGACCGACCCCGCGGGCGCGGAGGGCGTGCGCGAGCTGGTTTGCCCGCGCGTCGAGCTCTGCATACGTGAGACGCTTTTCGCCGTGCTCCAGGGCGATCGCCATAGGGTCGCGTTGCGCCACGGACGCGATCCGTTGCTCGAAGCTCTCGATTTCTTCGTCCGGCCGGGGGGCCTCGGCAGGGCCCTGGTCCCGCTCGAGTTGACGTTCTTCGGCCTCGGTCAGGAGCGGGAGATCCGAGAGCCGCTGCCCCGGATCCCGGGCGATCCCTTCGAGCAAGGTCCGGTAATGGCCCACCATCCGCTCGATCGTCGCCCGGGTAAAAAGATCGGTCTGGTATTCGATGTGCCCGACGAGGCCTCGAGGGCGCTGATGAAGCTCGAGATAGAGGTCGACCTTGGCCGTGCCCATGTCGATCCGGCTGGCGCTCCAGTGCGGCGGCTCGCCCAGGGGCGCGAGTGGGGGCATGAGGAGAAAAACGGTGTCGAAGATCGGACCTTTGTTCGGCTCTCGCGGGGCTCCGAGCTCGGCGACGAGCCGGTTATACGGGACGTCCTGAAAGGCGCGCGCGTCGCGGAGGACCTCGAAGGCGCGCGGCAAAAGATCGAGGAACGAGAGGGATCCGTCGAGCTTCGTGCGTAAAACCAGGTTGTTGTTGAAGTACCCGATGAGCCGCTCGAGCTCGGGCAGCGGGCGTCCGGCGGCGGCCGAGCCAACCACGACGTCCCCTTGCCGGGTGTAACGATAAAGAAGCGTTTTCCAGGCCGCGAGCAGGGTCGTGAACAAACTGACGCCCGCACGATGGCCGATCTCCCGGAGCCTGGCCGCGAGATCCGGCGAGAGCTCCACGGGCACACGGGCGCCCTGGCCCGTCGGTCGCGCCGGGCGCGGATGATCGAGCGGGAGGTCGAGGTCCGTCAGGCCGGCGAGCTGCTTCTGCCAGTAAGCGAGCTTGGGGGCGAGCTCGGCCTCGGTGAGAGCGCTCCGTTGCCATACCGCGAAATCCGCGAAATGAAGGGGAAGCTCGGGCAGAGGGGAGGGCTTCCCGCGTTCGAAAGCGAGGTAAAGCGCGTGGAGCTCGGGCAGGAAGACATGAAAGAAGGAGACGCCGTCGACCACGATATGATGCGCCGTCACGCAGAGCCGCGTGTCGCCGTCGTCGAGCCGCAGGAGGAGGGCCCGGACCAGGGGTCCCTCGCGGAGGTCAAAGGGCCGTCGCGCGTCGATTCCGGCGAGGCGCAGGGCCTCGGCCTCGCGCTCCTCGGGGGGAAGGGACGTCAGATCGACGACGGGCAACAGGAAGGGGCGCGGCGGCAGGATCCGCTGCATCGGTAGGGCGTCCATCTCCGTGAAGACGGTGCGCCACGCCTCGTGCCGTCGGGTGATCTCGGTCAGGCACCGGGCGAGTACGGCGGCGTCCACGGGCTCGCTCATCTGCACGAGGATCGGCTCGTTGTAGACGGGTGTGTCGGGAAAAAGCTGCGCGATGCGCCACAGGCTTTGCTGCGCGAAGGACGCAGGCAAGAGGCCGCCGCGCGGCGCCGGGCCGAGGGTGGGGCCCGGGAGATCGGGCGCGGGGTGGGAAGGTTTTTCCTTCGTCTCGCGCCGCGGCGTTATGGCCGGCGGGGAAGGGACTTGCG
>JANMGF010000028.1:0-1245 GCA_031374535.1 Polyangium sp. (in: bacteria) | reverse complement strand
GCGCAGATCGACGCCGACCACGCCGTTTCCCTCTTCGCGCTCTGCGAGGAAGGCTGGAAGAACCCTGCCTCCGCGCGCCGCATCGCGTATGCGATGACCTACGGGGTCCACCTGTGGTGGTCGCTCTTCGAGGCGCTCTGCCCCGCCGAACGTATCGCGCCCTCCATCACGGATGGCATCCGCCCGCTGATCGACGCCGTGCGTCCCGGCACGCAGGCCCCGCTCACGACCTGGCGCGCTGGCCGTCTGCCCTGCGATCGGTTGGTCCACGCGCGGATCGAAGGCGCCCCGTGGCAGGTCGGGCGGGCGACGTCCCTCGGTCCCTTCGGGCTCGTCCTGCACGGGGTCGAGCCGCCGCCCCTCGACACGGCGATCGAGGTATCGATCGACGGGCTCTTCAGCGCCCCGCTCCCGATCCCCGGGCGCGTGCGCTCCCCGGCCGGCGAGCACGGCGGGTTTTGCGTGGAGTTCGAGCTCGCGGGAGAAGCCCCGCGCGCGGAGGTCCGTGACGCAGTGCGCGCGCTTGGCCTCGCCGAACGCAAGATGACGCACGGCAGCGGTGACGACGCACCCCACATGGGTTGACGGCGCTCGCCTGGCGGTCGATACTCCGCCGCGCGCCGTGAACGCTTTGTCGATCGCACCCGCGGCGTCCGTAACGTCACGGAATCATGGATGGGCGAGCGTAGGTAGAACGTGACGTTCCAATTACCCGACAAGCGTTACGGGCGCGAGGCGGAGGTCTGGGCGCTCCTCCGGGCCTTCGAGCGTGCTGCGACCGGCGCGAGCGAGATCGTGCTCGTCTCGGGCTGGGCCGGCGCGGGCAAATCCACGCTCGTCGAGGAGCTCGGCGCCTCCCTCGCCGCCCGCCGCGGGCACCTCGTCGCCGGCAAGTTCGACCAGTACAACCGCACCGTCCCGTTCGCCACGCTCCTGCGCGCGCTCGACGATCTGGCCCAGCGAGTGCTCGGCGACGGGGAAGGGGACGAAACAGCGGAATGGCAAGAGCGCTTGTACGAGGCGCTCGGCGAGGGCACCGCGGTCCTCGTCGAGACCCTCCCGAGCGCGCGCTCCATGGTCGGGGCACCGTCCTCCACGACGCCGTCCGTTTCGTCGGCATCTTCGTCGGCATCCTCGTCGGATTCGCAGGCCCGGCTGGAGCACGCGCTTTTGCGTTTTCTTTCGGTGTTCGCGCGGCCCGAGCACCCCCTGGTGATCTTCCTCGACGACCTCCAGTGGGCCGAC
>JANMGF010000005.1:0-1147 GCA_031374535.1 Polyangium sp. (in: bacteria) | reverse complement strand
GCCGCCCTCGACCTGCTCGCCGAACGAGGGATCGCAGCCCGTCGACACGCCGTTCGCGATCGAGCTCCGCGTCGTGCGCAGGATCGTGTTGTTGCCCGCGGCGACGATCGTCACCTCGCTGCCGTTCGGCGCGATCGCGATGTCGACCGGGAGCGCTGTGCCCGAGAGCGACGCGCCGCCCATCGTGGGGATGATGATCGGGACGGCGCCCGTGCCGGGCTCGACCTCGGTGACCGTCGTCTGCACGATGCCGCCGTCACATCCGCCGCCGCTGCCGTAGCCGCCGGGCTGCGTGATGACCACGGGCGAGGCCGACGCGCGCTGGTGGATCATGACGGCGCCGCCGCCAGGCCGCGCGATCATGCGCCACGCGACGGCCGGCTCGAAGCGCGTCTCGTTGCCGAAGTTGGGATCGAGGCCCTCCACCGTGGCGGGCGCCTCTCGTTGCCAGATCTTGCCGTCGACGCCCACGACGAGCACCTCGGCCGAGCGGAAGCGGCTCACGAGAAGTTTGTCGCCCTGCACCACGACGTCGCGCAGATCGCGCTCGAGCTTGAGGACCCGCGTCGGCTCGCCTCCCGCGGCCGGCAAGCTGATGAGCTCGCCGCCGTTACACGCCACGTGCACCCGATCGCCCGCGGCCTCGTACGTGATCCCGCGCGGCGTCGCGCAGACCTTTCGTCGCTCGACGAGTTTGCCCGAAGCGACGTCGATCGTGGCGACCGCGCCGCCCGACCGCAGCGCGACGTGCGCGCGCCCGGCGTTGTCGAGGGCCACGCGCCCCGGCTCGTCGCCTTCCTCCAGCGCCACTTGGCTCTTCAGGCTTCCGGCTTCGAGGTCCACGATCCAGACCACGTCGCGATCCGGATCGGCTGCGACCGCGGTGCGACCGTCCGCGGCGACGGTGAGGGTGCCACCGCTGATGGCGGGCGGCGTGACGGCCGCGACGACGATGTCCGGGTTCGGCACGAAGCCGGTGTCGATTCCCGAGCAACCGGCGGCGATGCCGGCGCCGGTGAGGGCGACGAGGAGCAAGGGAAGTGGGCGTCGAAGATGGGTTCGCATGGAGCCTCCGCGGTCGGGCCTGGCAAATAAGGAGCCAAGCCCTGTCGAATCCTCGCCGCTTTGCGGTTAGGCGCCAACGACG
>JANMGF010001588.1:0-6247 GCA_031374535.1 Polyangium sp. (in: bacteria) | reverse complement strand
ACATCTCCTATACGCTCTCCCGATCGACGAGGAGCCTCAATTTCTCCTCGGGCCCCGCGCAGTTCGACCGGACGCATGTCCTCAATGGAGCCATTTCGTGGGATCCCGGGAAGGGATGGCGGCTCGGCTCGCGCGTCGTCTTCTACACGGGTTTGCCCCTCGCGCCCGCGACCGCGGCGGCCTGGGGCAGCAGCCGCACCGACCCCTTCTTCCGCATCGACGCGCGCATCGAGAAGCGCTGGAACGTCGGCAAACGCGGCTGGGTCTCGCTGGTGATCGAGATGCTCAATGCGACGCTCAGCACCGAACAAACGGGCATCAACTGCAATGGAAGCGAGTGCACGCCCAATGAAATCGGCCCTGTCACCGTGCCCAGCATCGGCGTCGAGGGCGGGCTTTAGTTTCTCTCATCGCACTTTGCAGCGCCCGCCGGCCCCCGGAGATCCCGCCGCCGGACGCGCATAAAGCACTTTCGGCCCCTTCGGCTTCACGTACACCGCGCCGCCGGGCCCCGGTCGCGGCACGACCGCCCCGGAAGCGAGCGGACGACCGGGCGGCAAATCCTCGATGGTCACCACCACATCGGCCCCGTCCTGCTCCACCGATGCGATGCTCGGCCGCCGCGGCGCGTCCTCCGCCATCCCGGGGCACGGCACGCCCTTTCCGCTCACGGCGACGACCGCCACGTCCCCGCCGAGCTTCGGCGCCTCCGCTTGCCACGTGAGGCGCCGATCGCCGGGCTCCGCGACCACGACGGCGAGGCACGAGCAAGTCGCCTCGTGCGGGGCCTCCTTGGCCATCATCACGTCGTGCCGCACGCGTTTTTCGGTGGGGGGCGTCGCGCTCGGCCCGGTGAGCTGTGCGGGCGCCTCCGTCGGATCGCCGAGCGTCGCGGTCCGACGGAGCGGCTGACCTGTCGGATCGCTGAGATCCTGGGACCAGTCGGGGCTCGCCGGCGAGCTCTGCTCACTTCCGCAACCGGGAAAAAGGGCGAGGACGACGAGAGACGAAATGAGCAGGGGAGCCTTCCGCATACCCCGCCAGGATCGCATCCCGGGCCGACGCGCGACAAGAAAAGTTACGGCGTCGCCGATTTTTCGCAGAGAAACCCACGTTTCTCCCCGCACTGCCGGTCGTCGAACGACGGCAAGGACCCGAGTGTCACGGAGAGCATCACGCAGTCCCGCTTGCCCCCCTGGTCGTCGGGACTGCCTTCCTTCCACCTGGCAAACTCCCACGCTTCGCCGTTCGACCACTGGAACGTGCCCTCGACATCGGCGTCCGTCCCCCCGATCCAGAGATCGACGGGTACCACGGTGCCCAGGTAAGAAAGCTCCTCGGCCGATCCAATCGCCGCGAGATCGCCCCCGAGATCGACGCAGCGCTGCCGTGCCGTTTTCCAGTCGCGATCGGTGCCGTCCTGCAGATAACACGAGCCCGTCGCGGCATATTCGTATTGCCACGGCGCGGTGCATTTCGTGGGGCAGCTCCGGCAGTCCCCGCTGCCCCCGTCGCCGCCGCCGCCGCCGTCCGGCGAGGCTTTGCAGCCGGTCTCGTCGATACGCGTGCCGTCCGCGCAAAGCGCGAGGATCCCCTCCTCGATTCCGGCGAACGTATTACATCCGAGGATCGAAAGGCCGAGCGCGAGGGCCGCGAGCCATGGGAAGGAGCGCCCGCGCGGTCGCCCCATGCGTCGTTTCTCGCTCAAAACACACCTCCGACCACGAACCCCGCGCCCGACCCCACCGCCCCGACCCCAACGCGCGTCGTCGTGCTCTCGGGGGCGGCCACGTAAACCACGACCCCTCCCACCGCCGCGAGCCCGCCTACGACGATCAGCGCCGTCGACCCATCGCCACGCGCGCGCGCCTCGTTCCGCAAGGAGACCCCCGTCGCGTCGCAGAGGTTTCCCTCGATGCAATGGCTGCTCGAAGCGTCGTTCCGCGCGATCGCCTGCGCTCCGAGGATCGAGCCCGCGATGACCGATACGATGCCGGCGCCCCCCAGGGCGACGCCCGCAATTCGATGCCCCGAAGCCCTCGAATTCGGGACCGGAACCGGCACGCGCACCGGCGCGACCGCGTCCGTGAGCTCCGGAATGGCCGTCGTCACCCGCGTGGCCTCGCCCTCCGGCACGTCGACTTCGACGCGGTACGGACGTTTGCCCGGGGCTCGGGCCTCGACCAGGTGTTTGCCCGGGTCCACGGGCACGGCCGTCCCCCACAAAACGCGCCCGAGGATCTCGCCGTCCTTGCGAATCTCCAGCTCCTGCGCATTTTCATGCCCCGGCGCGCTGATCACGAGACGCGCGAGCCTCGGCTCCAGCGCCGCCGCACGCTCGCGCGCGACCTCCTCGCGTTCGATTTGCCCTTTTTCGCGCGCGGCATACGCGGCAGCCCGGAACTCGGCCCAGGCGCTCGCGGTGCGACCGATTTTTTCCAGGCAATCGGCGAGGTTCAAAAGTGTCCCCACCCCTGCGTCGAGCCGCTGGCTCTCGGCGAACTTCGGGCAGGCCTCCGCATAACGCGCGGCCTCCATCAGCCGTTTGCCCTCGTCGAAGAGCACCTCGGCTGCGGCCCGCTGCGCCGCGTGGTCCTCTCCCTCCTCGGACGGCGCGCCTTCCGCGTGGCCGGAGAGGAGCACGAAAGCAAGGACGGCCGAGCTCGAAAGGGCGCGAGCGCACCTCCACGGACGATCATTGGCGGCGCGGTCGAATTTGATCATGGTTTTACTTCCGATCCGCGAACGGATTCGGTCGCTGCACGGTCGGCTGCGGGGGCACGGTCGCGGTCGCGCGAGGCTTTCGCCAGAAGCCTTGCGAGGGCTTGATCGGATTGCGTGTCGGCTGAGGAGCTTCCTCCTCGACGTGCGGCGGCGTCTTCGTCTCGGTCGCCTCGGGCACAGGCTGTGGCGGCGTGGCTTTCGCGAAGGCCGGAGCCACCGTGGCCTCGATACCCTCGCGCGCTCCCGCCGCGACGATGTCCGCCAACAACGAGCGCCGCAGCCGCATCCCTGCGCCGCCCGCGAGGACGAGCGCCACGACGATTGCGAGGACCTGTGCGGGTTTCCACGAACGAACCCCTTTCGGCGCCCCGACCTCGCTCTCCAGCGTCGAGGTCGAGGCGACCGGCGGCGTCGAGGGAATGGGCGGCAGGAGCACGCGTGGATCGGTCAACGTCGGGCTCGTGCTCGCGTCCGACACGTTTGGCAGGACGCCCGAGGCCGACGCGCGATGCCTCGAGAGCAGGCGCATTGCGCGGTGGCTCGAGGTGATGCCCGAGGGCCGGCCGAAGGGCGAGAGCGCCGCGGCGAGGTCGGCGACGTCGGCGAATCGCTCGGCCGGGTTTTTCTGGAGACAACGCAGGAGGATCGCGTCGAGCTCCGGAGGCACCTCCGCCACGCGCGCCCGCAGCGGCGTCGGCTCGTCCTTCAGAATGGCCGCGCAGAGCTCGGGCAAGCTTTGCCAGGGGAAAGGCCCTTCCCCCGCGATGAGCTCGTAGAGTGTCACGCCAATGGACCAGATGTCCGATCGCGGGTCCGCGTCGCGCGTCGCGCGCAATTGCTCGGGCGACATGTACATCGGCGATCCGATGACGGCGGACGTCGTCGTGAGCGGCGAGGCCCGCCCCGTGGCCGGGACGTTGTCGATCAGCAGCTTGGAAATGCCGAAATCCAGCACTTTCACGCTGCGTGATCCGTCCGGGCGCCTGGCGAGGAACAGGTTGTCGGGCTTGAGATCGCGATGGACGATCCCGAGGGAATGGGCCTCGGCGATCGCCTCGCACGCTTCGAGCACGTACGTGACGGCGTCCTCGATGGAGAACGGCCCGTTCCGGGAGACGAGCGCGCCGAGATCCGCGCCTTCGAGCAGCTCGAGCACCATGTACGGCTGTCCGCTCGGCAATCGCCCGATATCGAGGACGCGCGTCGCGTGCTCGTTCTGGATCATGGCCGCGGCCCTGGCCTCCCGCGCGAACCGTGCGACGACCTCCTCGTTATGGACGGCAGTTTTCAGCAAAAACTTGAGCGCGACGCGATGCCCGAGCTCCACGTGCACGGCGGAAACGATCACGCCCATGCCGCCTTTGCCGAGGACGCGCAGGATGCGATACTTGCCATCAAGGACGTCGCCCATGGAGACGGGCAGCCCCGAAGGCTCGTCCTCCCACGACGAATCCGACCTGCTCTCGACCTGCATTCGTGCCCCCCGCCCGAGGATCTCCCGTGTCTCTGCTACCTCGCAAACCATAGCGCAGCGGGCATGGCTCGCCCGTGCCTGAGCGCTTGTATTCTTCCGTACGGTCTTTTTTCGGGTCGCCTCGAACGTCCGCGGCGATGGATGGTTTCTCGCGGGTGTACGGGGCGGATGCCGGGTGTGTGTGATAGAGGGAAGGCGATGGTTGCCCGGACAGGTTTTTTCGTGGTTCTGTCGGCGCTCGCGCTCGGGGGCTGCGAAGGCGCGCGTGAGTCCGTGCACCTCGTGGCCGTGGGGGCGCGAGACGTGGTGCCTCTCGCCTTCGGGGTTTGTCGCATTGCCGAGGCCCGACCGAGCGCTCCGGTCCATTTCGGCCCCACGGGCGAGACCTACGAAGCCGTGGACCCAGGCCGCGTGCGTATCCCTTGCGAGCGGGGCGTCGTGGTGCTCGACGTGCGGCGCGCGAGCCGGATCAGCGTCGACACGAGCCGGGTGGCCAAGCGCGGGGATTTTCTGGTGATGCAAGCCCAGGCCTTCGACGAGAGCGGGGCGCGCCTTTCCATTGGCGAGGCGCCGGTGCTGTGGTCGTTCACCGGCGCGCTCGCGTCGCGCACGCTCCCCGAATGCAGCGACGGAGAGACGCCGTGCCCGCCGCGGAATGCAGGGTATGCGGGGGCTTATGACGAGGGCGAGGGCCAGGTCCTCGCGAGGTTCGGCGGGTTATCGTCGCGGATCGTGGTGACCGTGACGCCGTGAAATGCGCTCCGGTCTCACCGTGACGTCCCAGGCCTTGATCGGCGTTTGTCCCAGAAACTCCACAATCATACGATGGCGACGAGCCCTCCCAGGACACCCGACCACGACCTCGTCGCCCGGCTTGATCTTGCTCGAATCGCCGAGCGCGAGCGCTGGCAATCCGGCGAACGGGGGCCGTTTGTCAAGAGCGGCATGACGTGCTTTCCTTCGCCCCACACCCTTTCCTTGCATGAGGTCCACCATGAACGCTTCGCACGACTTCCGCCGCACCCTCGCCCATCGACTCCTCGCGCTCGTCGCCGCGGCGCTCCCCGTCGCCATGGGCGCGCTCGTTGGTTGTGAAGAGCCGCTCGGCCCCTGCCCGGAGGCCGTCCCCGAGCGGGGGTGTTTTGCCTGGCCGCAGGTGGATGGAGGGACCGGCGGGAGCGGCGGCGCTGGCGGGAGCGGTGGCAGTGCAGGCAGCGGCGGCGCTGGCGGCAGCGGCGGCGGCGCCCCCGTGATGTGTCCCGCTCGGGACGAGGCAGCGGAAATCCTCTCTTCGTTGAATGGCGATTTCTGGTCCGTGACTACGGACGGCACGCTTCAGAATGGTGAGTGCTGCTACGACGCCGTCAGGCAGCCCATTTGTTATGGCGGCCGCCCCTTCCTCGTGAACGAGGCTCCCCGTACGGCCGAGCCCATGCGTGGCGTATTCGCCGCGGGTGCCCCGTCGGCCATTGTTCCGCAAATCGAGGATCTCTCCTCGGAACAGCGCGCCACGCTCGCGGCGGCGTGGACCCGCGACGGGCTTTTCGAGCACGCCTCCGTCGCCTCGTTGGGTCGGTTTGCCCTGGAGCTCCTCGCCGTCGGCGCCCCGGCCGATCTTCTCGCGCTCGCCCACCGCGCCGCCCTCGACGAGGTGCGCCACGCGGAGCTCTGTTTTGCGCTCGCCTCGGCTTATGCGGGGGAAACCATGACGCCCGGGCCCTTTCCTTTCGGGGGTCGTATCGAGATCAGCGCCGATCTCGCCTCGGTCGCCGCGCGCGCCGCGCGGGAGGGCTGCATCGGGGAGACCATTGCCGCGGCCGTCGCCGCCGAGCAGCTCGAGCGCGCGACGGATCCGGCCGTGCGCGCCGCCCTCGCCGTCATTGCCGAGGACGAGGCGCGCCACGCCGAGCTCGCATGGCGCACGGTGACCTGGGCCGTTCGTGTGGGCGGTGAGGCCGTCCGCGCGGCGGTCGCCGAGGTCTTCACGTCGCTCGGGAATGGCGCGGCTGTCGGGCACGAGGCCGGCGACGCGCGCCTCGCTGCGCACGG
>JANMGF010001587.1:0-4335 GCA_031374535.1 Polyangium sp. (in: bacteria) | reverse complement strand
TTTCGTTTCACCCCCCCACCACCCACCCCCGGGATTCCTCTTGCCGCGCCCAGCCCCCCCAGCCCAAAGGGCCGCGCTCTGTTTCTTGCGCCCACCCATCGCCACGTCGCGATTGCTCTTGCTGCGCCGGGCCAGGCCGCTCGTGGCGCCAGGACCTTGCGCGCCTTCGTCCAGGGGTCGCTCGCCATGGTCGAGCCGGATTGGGGCTGGGCTTCCAGCGCCGTCACGCGCCTCGTTTCGCGCGTCGCCCTGGAGGCCGGGCCCATCGCCGGGGTCGATCTTCCGGACGCACCGGCCGAGCGGGTAGGGTTTGCCGATGTTGTCGACCTTGCCCTCGGGCGGCTTCGGCGCGCCGGCGTTCGGCCGGACCACCTTTTCCAGGCCGAAGGACCCCAGGCCGCCCTCCTCGCCGAGGTCATGCGCCGCACCGACGAGCTGCTCGCGGCCAAGAGCCTCGTGGATCCCCGCAGCGCCGGGTTCGTCCTTTCGCGCGCTCTTCGCCGCGGGCCTTGTGACGCCCTTCTCCAGGAAATGTCGGCCCACGACGTCACCCTCACCGGGATGCTCACGCTCGAAGCCGACGATCTTTCCTGGCTCGAAGCCCTGCATGCCCGCGCGCGGGAGGCCGGCGGGCGCGGGCTCGCCGTCGAGATGCCGATCTTCTCGGGCGACTCTTTGTTTGGCCCGACAGACCTCGACGAGGAGGCCATCGGCGGCGTCGCGACCGTCCTCGAAAGGCGCTGGTCCGAGCTCGAGTTCGGGCCTTCCATCGATTGGCAGTCGATCGGGGAGGGCGCGGCTTCCTTGCTTTTGCGGGCCTCGGGGCCCGAGGGGGAGGCGCGGGCCGTCGCGGCCGAGGTGCTCACTGCGCTCGGGAGCGGCGTACCGCCCGAATCCATTGCGATCGTCGTCCCCGCCCTCGACGATGGCACCCTCGATCCCCTTCGCGCGGCTCTTACCGATGCGCGTATTCCTTTTCACGAGCCGCGCGGCCCTTCGCCCGATGCTTCTCCCGAGGGGCGCGCTTCGCTCGGGCTCCTCGCGCTCGCGGCCGGGCCCGTCACGCGCGAGCGGGTGATCGATATCCTCCGCGCCCCGGGGGTTCATGCAGGGATATGGGTCGCCGAGCGCGCCGAGCGGGATGCCGAGGCAAAGGCTGCATTACTCGCGCACAGGCTGCGGGACGTTCCGGTGGAGGTCGATCGCACCGGGACATTGCTCGTCGAGAATCTTCGTGCCGTGATTGAAGCCGCAGGGGATGGGGACGAGGCCTGGATGCCGGCGGCGCTCGCGCGCATGCTGGAGAGCGCCACGCTCATCGCGCAAGGAAAGACCCGCGGCGAGATTGCGGCGAGGTTTGGCGCGTTATGCGACAAGCTCGATCTCGGCAGACCTTCGATGGGGGAGCTCGGCGCGGCATTACGGGTCGAGGCCCTTCGGGGCCGATCGCTCGCGCTTCGTGCCATTGGGGAGGGGCAGGCTGCGGTGCGGGCGATCCGGGACGCGACGCGCGCCGTCGTCGAGGCGGCGGCCATGCTGGGCCTCGAGGATACGCCGGCCCGCGTCGACGAGCTTTATGCCGAGGTGCGGCGCGCGGGCGCGGGGCAGGGGCGCGCCGACGGGGGCGGGAGCCGGGCGAGCGCGGTCCGCATCGCGCGGCCTTCCGAGTTATGTGGGATCCGGCATGAGGTCCTGATCGTCACGGGGCTCGGGCCGGGCGGGTATGGTCCGGAGAAGGACGGCGGGCTCGTCGATGAGCGGCTCTGGTCGACGCTCCCGGCCTCGGCGCGGCCTCCCACGGCGCGCGAGCGGGATCGGAACCGGCGGGCCGAGCTTGCCTGGGCCATGGGCGGGGCGCGTCGCGTCTTGCTTTCGTACAGCACCACCGACGACGAGGCCGCGCCGCACCCGATCGTCGCGCGCGCGCTTCGTTCCCAGGTGACCGAACGGGTCGAGCCTACGTCGCGTGTGTCGGGGGCGGCCTCGCGGATCGACCCACGCGGGGCCGAGCTCGTCGCGCTCTCCGCAGGCTCGCTCCCCGCGCCGCTCATCGCGGACAGGGTCGCGGTCGAGCGCAAGCGTCTCGCGTATTTCCTCGATCCACGCGTTGACGCCGGGCCCTTCACGGGGCGGATCGACACCGCGGATCCCGAGCTGGCGGCGCACCTTCGCGCGTGCGTGGGCGGGGACGCGCCCGAGCGGCCGATCGCCGTGACGCACATCGAGAAGGCCGCGGGGTGCGCGTTCGCCGGGTTTGCCCGTCGCGTGTGGCGGACGCGGCGCTCGGAGGACGCGCTCGAGGCGGCCGATCCTCGGGAGCGCGGGACGCAGGTGCATGCGGCGACGGCGGCCGCGTTCGAGGCGGCGTGGGAGGCGGGCGGGCGGTCGAACCGTCGCAAGGCGCTCGAAGCGGCGCGGGAGGCGGCGATGCGCGCGGTCGGCGCGGACAAGGAGGCGGCGCCGCTCCGGCGGGAGCTCTTGATCGCGGCCGTCGACGTCGCGCTTGGTTTCGTCGCGCACGGGCTCGAAGAGCAGGGTTTTTCTTTCGCGCTCGCGGAGCAACCCTTCGGCCCGTCCGTGGGTGCGCCCTGGGATGCGCTGCCGATCGCGCACTGGGCGGGGGAAGGCGAGGCGCGCGCGGGTTTCGAGGGATCGGTCTTCGTCGAGGGCAAGATCGACCGCGTGGATCGGGGCGACGGCGGCAAGAGCGTGGCGCGCGTCGTCGACTACAAGACGGGCCAGATCCCGAGCAAGGCCGACCAGGGCACCTTGCACTTGCAGCTCCCGCTCTACGCGGCGGCGGTGGCGCGGGCGACGGCCGTGGACGAGGTGCAAGCGCTTTACCTCGGCGCGGACAAACGGGGCGAGATCAAGGCGTCGCCGGCGAAGGAGCCCGATCGGAGGGCCATCGCGGACAAACGCGTCGATGCCGAGCGTACGGCGCGCAAGGTCGTGCTCGCGCTCTGGGACGGCCGGATCGAGCCGCGGCCCGCGAAGGGGGATCTCTGCGATCGGTGCGACGCGCGGGACGTTTGTCGGCGCCCCGCCGTGGTGCCGGGCGAGGCGGACGAGGAGGCCGGATGAGCCGCGCCGCCCTGCTGCCCGAGGACGCCCTGCTGTACGCGTTCCGCCGCAACGTCGTCGTTGCTGCGAGCGCGGGCACCGGCAAGACGTACCGGCTCACCGCGCTTTACGTGCTCCTCACGCTGGGCCTCACCTCGATGGGAGAGCCCGAGGGAGACGCAGCCGCCGCGCCTATCCCGCCCGAGCGGATCGTCGCGACGACCTTTTCACGCGCCGCGGCGCAGGAGATCGCGACACGCGTGCAGGCGGCGCTCGCCGAGATCGCGGCGTGGGATGTGGGGCTTGGGGCGAAGGACGCCGAAGGCGATCCGAAGCCCCAAATGTCGAACGCGGGACCCGAGCCCAAGCTCGCGGCGGTGATCGCGGCGCGGCGGAGAGCGATCGCCGATCCCCCGTCCATGCCCGAGATCAAGCGCCGCGCGGCCGATGCGCTCGGTCGCTCGGCTGGCGCGCGGATCGACACGCTCCACGGCCTCGCGCAGCAGATCGTCCGGACACACGCGCTCGCGCTCGGCGTGGATCCACAGGCCCGCGTGGTCGAGGAGGACGAGGCGCAAGCGCTCGCGGCTCTCGCGGTCGACGAAGCGCTCTCGGCCGCGCTCGAGGCAGGCGGGGAGAGGGCCGAGGCGGCGCGCGCGCTCGTCGCCGCGGCGAATGGCGTGTGGGGCGCACGAAGGCAAGTCGCGACCCTCTGCGACCGCCTCGACGAGGAAGGCCTCTTGCCCTCGGAGCTTTTGCTCGCCGAGCACGCCGACGGGGCACGCGCGCTCCGCGCCTCCCTCGACGCGATCGTCGCCACGTGCAAGACGGGCGGGCAACGCACGAAAGAAGCGGCGGAGGAGCTCGCGCGGTTTCTCGCGCGTAGCGCGCCAGGCGAGCTTTTCCCGGCCGAAGCCGAGGAGCCCCTCGAGCGCCTCTTCACCGTCAAGCTGGTCGGAAAAACCAGCGACGCCGACAAGGAGTTCGGCGCCTTCCGCGAGGAGCTCCCCGGCGACAGCAACGCCGAACGCGCCACGGGGCTCGCCGCGATCCTCCGCGAGGCCCCCGCGCTTTCGGCCCGCGAACGGGGCGTCGTGGCTCTCCTCGAGGACGCGCGCACCCGCCTCGGCGCCCTGCGACGACAGGAAGGGTTGCTCAGCTTCGGCGACATGTTGCGCCTCGCCCGCGACGGCCTGCGCGACAGACCCGAGATCGCCTCCCAGGTCCGCGCCTCGATCGACGCCCTGCTCGTCGACGAGTTCCAGGACACGA
>JANMGF010001581.1:0-6719 GCA_031374535.1 Polyangium sp. (in: bacteria) | reverse complement strand
CGGCGGCGCGGGCGGCGGTCCTGCGGATTGCACGGGTGTGCTTCCTCCGGATTTGCGGCAAACGAGCGGCGACATCTACAGCGGCACGGGTCTGCACTTCATCGACATGACCCGCTATCGGAACATCTTCGAGGCGACGTTCCCGGGACTGCCGCAGAACGAATTCCCGGGGCGGACCGGGAACACCTGGGTGCCGTTCATCGCCCAGGGAAAATTCGTCGCGTTCCAGTTCGAGGCCGACGACGTGCCGAGCCCAAACCAGTTCTTGACCATCGCGGAGACGACGGTCGTCGTCTCGAGCCCGTTCAGCGCCTCGCTCAGCGAGTGTCCCGGTGACTTTCGCCCGCAGCTCGAGGCCGCCCATTGTCTGTTTTACGGCGGTCAGGGGTCTTTGGGGTACGGCATTCACGCCACGGAAAACTACCCGGGGTTGTGCATGCTTCGCCCGGGTCGAACCTATTACTTCAACATCACCTACCAGGACCCGAACGGCGCCAACACCTGCCTCGGCAACAACGGGGAAGAACTGCCGCCGTATTGCGGGAACCTGTTCGTGACGTACAAGTAACAGGACGACCGTGGAAGAGAACCCCCCGGCGACACGGGGTCCTCTTCAAAACACAATCCGCCCCATCTCGAGCCGCACCCCCGCCGATTTCGGCGTCGCTTGCACCAGCTTGATCTGCGTCTTGCTCGTCAGGACCAGCGTGATCCCCGTGGCTACCAATGCCACGCCCACGCCGAGCGTGATCAGGCCGCCCGTCGTGAGCGACGTGTTTTCCCCCTCGGTCACCTTTCCCTCGCCGGAGAGCGTCCCGCCATCGGCGCCATACCCCACGCCCAGCATGATCGCGCCGCCGATCACCCCGGCGCCGCCGAATCCGCCGAACAGAAACCCGAGCTGCCGCGCCACCATGCTCCCGCCGTCGACGTGCGCCACCACGTCGCCGCCGATGGGCGACAAGAGAAAGCTCCGCGAGGGGACCATTCCTTCCGCGCCGAAGAAAAATGCTTGCTTCTTGCGGCCGTCGACCACTTCATCACAAGGCGCCTTGCACGCCGTTCGCACGAGGATCCCCTCGCCCGCTCGGTTCGAGATGACCCCGTCGATCCGCAAAAGCCTCACGCCCGGACGGTCGGCCTCGATATGAATCCGCGGCGCGCCCTTCACCGGCTCGGGTGTCGGCGGAGCCGGAGGCGCATCGGGCGGGGCCTCTTGGGCGAACGCGGGAGGGGCGAACGCGGGAGGCGCGAACGCGGCGAACGCGAGGACGAAGAGGACGGACGCAAGGCAGGGCGAACGCATGGGGCTCTCCGATACCGGCGAAGGAGACCTCGGGCAAGGGGAAAAACTCAGCGCCACTTCCGGCCGAACAGGAATCGAAGCGCGCCGGGCGCCCGCCTTCGCCAGTGTTTTTCGTTGTGGGCGCCGCGCTTTGCCGCGACGAACTTGAGCGCATGGCCGTCGTACCCGCGCGACGCGAGCTTGTGCGCAAGCGATTCGGCCGCCCGCAAGAGCCCGCCGCCCGCCTCGAGCGCGCCCGCGTCCAGGTAGATCCGCGAGACACGCGGGCGCGGGCGTGAATCGATCCAGTCGAAGATCGCCCCACGCCCGATCTGCAAGGACGGCGACATGCTCATCGCCAGGCCGAACCGCTCGGGCGCGCAGAGGTGCACGTAAAGCGCGGCGAGACCACCCATCGAGGAGCCGCCGACGCCGGTATCGGCCGGATCCGTCGACACGTCGAAGTGATGCTCGATATGGGGACCGAGGCCGCTGCGCATCCAGTCGAGCAGCGCCTCGAGCCTCCCCGGACCGCTCCTCGTCGCGAACGGCGAGAGCTCGTCGATCCGCTCGTGCCCGCCGTGATCGATGCCCACGAGGACAGGAGCACGCTCGCCGCGGGCCGCGAGCCGCGCCGCCGTGGCGTGCAGGTGCCAGCCCCCGGCGAACGAGGGCGCGTCCCCAAAGACGTTCTGCCCGTCGAAAAGGTAAAGCACGGGCGGCTTTGCGCTGCTCACGCGTCGAGGCGGGACGTACACGCGCACGTGGCGCGCCGAGAGCCCGGGAACGTGGAACGGGCCGAGATGATGAACGTGCGGTTCGGACATGTCGTAGGGGAATCCGGATCACGCGCCCCGTGGCGTGGACGCGTGTTGTCCCACATTTTCGGCGGTCTTGCGAGTACACGCGCATGGATGGTAGAGACGAACAATAACCTCGGCACCTCCGAGGTCGATCAGAGCGGCGCGGAGGCCTCTGCCATGACGCACGAAATCGAAGGATTGATCCGCGCGGCCGGCCTGCTCGACGGTCTCGGGCAGGACGCGACGAACACCCTGCTCGAGCGGATCGTCGTCCAGCGGTACGAATCCGGAGCGCAGGTCGTACGCGAAGGTGAAATCGGAGACGCGGCCTTCGTCCTGGTCGAGGGCATTTGCCAGGTCTTCGGCG
Organism: Polyangium sp. (in: bacteria); assembly: GCA_031374535.1. Taxonomy (GTDB): domain Bacteria; phylum Myxococcota_A; class Polyangia; order Polyangiales; family Polyangiaceae; genus Polyangium. Next base: position 4,264 of record JANMGF010001581.1, on the reverse strand, counting down.
CGCGCCCCGGCGGCGGCGTGATCCGCCTCGCCCGGCTGGAACCCGGCGCCCTCTTCGGCGAGCAAGCGTTGCTTGGCCGCGCGGGGGGTCGCCGAGCCGCCACGGTGCGCGCCACCGGCCCTGTCGCCGTCGCTCGTGTCGCCGCCCAGGATTTCCGGAATGCCCTTCCGCCCGACCACCCCCGCCGCGAGGCCCTCGTACGCCTCGGCGAGGACCAGCTCCGCGACCGGCTCGTGCAGCAGTCGAGCCTCTTCCGCAGCTTGCGTGAGCTCGGGGCGGCCGCGGGCAGCCGGGACGAACCCGACGGCCTCGGCGCGAAGCTCGTCACCTACGAGCGCGGCGAGGCGCTTTTTTATCAAAACGAGCCGGCCGACGCGGTGTTCGTCGTCGTCTCGGGGGCCGTCGGCGTTTATGTCGAGAAGGACGGGCGCCAGCAGCTCCTCAGCCGCATCGAGGCGGGCCAATGCGTCGGCGAGCGGGGCCTTTTGCGTCGCGAGGCCCGCGCGGCCACCGCGGTCGCCGAGGATCCCGTCACGGCATTTCGTATTCCCGGCGATCGATTCCTCGCCATGCTCGAGCGCTCCGCCGAGCTGCGCGAGTATTGCGACAGCCTGGAGAGCGTGTACGAGTTGCCCCACCGCGGCTTCGTCACCATCTTCGCAGGCAGGTTCCTCGGCAAACCCTGCATCACCTCCCTTTACCACCTGCCCCGCGGCCGCCACGCCGTCGCCTCCCACGTCCCCGGCGAGGAGCTGCACCACCTCGCCGTCAGCGAGCCCGGGCTCGAAGGCCCGCCCGACGAGCGGGGCAAATATCGTTTCGTCGACGCGCGCCGCGGCCTCGAACGTGAAATCGTGGTCACCCCGGGCGACGGCCGTATCCTCTCGTTCACGGCCCGCGGCGACTGGGTCGATCTGCCCAAGCTCTTCGCCCTCGCCCTCGACGGCGCCTCCCTCTCGCCCTGGCAATGCACCGCCTTCGCCGAGACCGGCTCCATCGACCTCGAAACGCCTCCCTCGCTCCGCCCCGACGACGAGATCGTCTGCACCTGCATGCGCGTGCGCCGGCGCGACCTTCGCCGCGCGATCCTCGCCGGCTGCAACACGCCCGAGGCCATCCGCGACCGCACCCGCGCCGGCAGCGCGTGTGGCGCCTGCCTTCCCCGCATCGCGGACATGCTCGGCAAGAGCGCCTGGACCTCGGCCGAGATCGTCTCCGCCATCGACGTATGCCACGGCGTACGCGCCTTCCGCCTCGTCCCTCGCGACGGCGAGGTGATCGAGGCCGAGCCGGGCCAACACGTCGTCATCCAGGCCGAGATCGACGGTCGATGGGTCGAGCGGCCGTACACGCTCTCGGCGCCCACCTCGAAGGGCCATTACGAGATCACGGTCAAGCGGCTCCCGGGCGGCGTCTTTTCCACGTGGCTCTTCGAGCGCCGCCCCGAGGACGCCCTCATCCGCGTCTCGGCGCCGGGGGGCCATTTCACGATGCCGGGGAACGATCGCCCGATCGTGTATCTCGTCGCCGGCATCGGCGTGACGCCCGCCATCGCCGCGTGCCGCACCCTTCGCGAAAAGGGCAGCGGGCGACGCGTGCACGTCGACTATTCGGCCCACAGCCCCGCCTCGGCCCCTTATGCGGAGGAGCTGCACGTGATCGCCGCCGCGTGCCCCAACGTGACGGCCCACATTCGTTTCACCGAGGTCTGGGGCCGGCTCGCCTCCTCCGAGGTCGCGGCGCTCGTCGACACGTACGCCGACGCCGATTGGTTTCTCTGCGGCCCGATCCCTTATCTACGCGCCATGAGCCAGCTCCTGCTCGAACAAGGCGTGCTCGACACGCACCTGCACATCGAGGAGTTCATCGCCGGCAGCGTCGTCGTCGCCCAGCCTGGCCGAAGGCCCTCCTTGCTCGCGCCCGCGACGATCCTGCCCCCGCTCCACCTCCCGACCTCGCACCTGCCCGCCTCGTTCCCGGCGAGCCTCCTGCCGAAGACCTCGCCTCCGGTGGCCATCACCTACGCCGCGGGCCCCCAAGCGCGCCCCGCCTCCACGCCTCCCGCGCCTGCCGCGGTCCCCACGCCTCCCGCGCTTCCGCCGCCGCGCCCCGAGGGCTCGTGCCCCTTCGCGCATGGCACGCACCGCGAGGATGGCATCGGCGTCATCCCGCCCGTCGTCTCCGGGCACGACACGAACGTCGCCGAGGAAGCGCGCGCCTATCTCGCTCAATTCTACCGGGAAAAGGGCGCGCCCCGGGCGTTCGAAGTCCGCTGGGCCCAGGTCTCCGCCGAGCTCGAGCGCACGGGCACCTACGTGCAGACCTACGACGAGCTCTCCTTCGGCGCCAAGATCGCCTGGCGCAACTCCACGCGATGCATCGGCCGGCTCTTCTGGTCCGGGCTCGAGGTGCGCGACATGCGCCATCTCGACGACGAGGACGAGATCCTTTCGGCCCTGGTCGAGCACATCGAGCTCGCCACGCACGGCGGCAACCTGAAGGCCATGATGACCGTCCTCGCCCCGGCGACCCGCTCCGGCGTGGGTCCCCGCATCTGGAACGGCCAGCTCCTGCGGTATGCGGGGTATGTGAACCCCGATGGAAGCGTCACGGGCGACCCCTCGAATGTCGACCTCACCCAGAAGGCGCTCGCGCTTGGCTGGAAGGGCGGCCCGCGCACGCGTTTCGACCTCCTTCCGCTCATCGTGAAGCTCCCCGGCAAGGAGCCCAAGTGGATGGAGATTCCGCGGCGCGTCGTGCGGGAGGTCTCCCTCGTACACCCCGACCTCCCCTGGTTCGCCTCGCTGGGCCTCAAGTGGTACGCGCTCCCGGCCGTCTCCGAGCTCCTGCTCGACATCGGCGGCGTCAAGTACCCGGCCGCACCTTTCAACGGCTGGTACATGGCGACCGAGATCGGCGCGCGGAACTTCAGCGATCCCCATCGGTACAACATGCTCCCCTTGATCGCCGAGCGGCTCGGGCTCGATGTCCAGCAGAGCTCCTCGCTCTGGCGGGATCGGGCGCAGGTCGAGCTCGTGCGGGCCGTGGTTCACTCGTTCGAGCGCGCGGGCGTCAAGATCGTCGACCACCACACGGCCTCGGACGACTTCGTTCAGTTCGTCGAAGCCGAGCAGGGCGCGGGGCGCTGCGTGCACATGCGCTGGAGCTGGGTCGTCCCGCCCATCGGCGGAAGCGCGACGAGCGTTTTCCACATGGACGAGGACCATTATCCCGACGTGACGCTGAAGCCGAACCTATTCTACCAATCGAAAAGACCGTGGGTTTCAACCCCATGATTCACCGTGGCACACGCCGCGGTTGCGGACGATCGTCATCGCGCTGGCGGCAGACAGCACGAAGCGCAGGATTTCGACGGGCGGCAACGTGTTGACACACAAAAATGTCAATACGCTGGCATAAAATGCCCGTGAAATAATTCGTCCGCAGGTCGCGACAGACTGTTGCAGGACGGAAAATCGATGTAGGGTGCTTGCTGGGTTTGCTATACCTGGAGGGCCCTATCCGATGGCTTCGCATGTCTTGCTCGTCGATGACAGCACCACGGTTCGTATGGTCATCACGGCTGAGCTTCGGGAGGCCGGGTTCCGGGTGACGCCGGTGCCCACCCTGGACAGCGCGAGGCGGGCGTTCAACCAGTACCGGGAGCGGGATCCCTTCAGCCTCGCGATCCTGGACGTGCTCCTGCCGGACGGCGACGGAATCGATCTTCTCCGGGAGATTCGCCGGGACCCGGCGCTCGAGCGCCTCCCCGTCATGATCCTGTCGAGCGACGCGCGCTTCGGCTCGCGGCTGCGCGGGCTCGGCGTGGGGGCCGACGACTTCGTGGGCAAACCTCACTCGAAATCGTATCTCATCAGCCGCGCGCGTGCCCTCACCGGCGGCGCCCCGGCCGAGCCCGTCGATCGTTCCTGGCGTGTCCTCATCGTCGACGCCGACGCGGGCCTGCGCGAGGCGCTCGGCAAGCTCCTGCGGATCGGCCATGGCTGCGACGTCGTCTCGCTCGAGAGCGTCGACCAGGCCGCGCAATTCCTGGAGGTCGAGGGAGCCGGTATCGACGGCGCCGTGGTCGATCGGCGCTGTTTCCTGCGCGTGCTCGGGCTGCTCCGGTCGAAGCAGCCGGACGGCGTGCCCATGGTCGTGCTCGACGATTCCCCCTCGGCCAGCTGGCCCCCCGCCGCGACGCAACGCCGCAACTCGGCTGTCGCCTCCGCCCTGGTCATGCCGCGCGGCGTCGAGCCCGGCA
>JANMGF010001522.1:0-2063 GCA_031374535.1 Polyangium sp. (in: bacteria) | reverse complement strand
GGCTCGATGGTGCCGCGGAGCTCCTCCACACACGCCCTGAAGCGCTCTGCGGTGGCTTCAGGGACGCGCGGCCCGTCACCGGGCACCGAAGGACGGTATATCTTGGCCGACGAGCAGCCAAGCGGCATGAGCGAGAGCGTCAGGCAACCGAGAAGGCCCAGGCAAAGGAGAGGTCGCCAGCGCGGACGTCTCATGTTCTCGATGGGAACAGAGGCACGGACGTCCTGTCAACGCAGCGCAGCGACGACTCCGACGTGGCCCGCGAATGACTCCGAGATGGCGGAGACCGGGCCTTGGCGCGATCCTCAACTCGACGGCTCGCCGCCGGTGCGCATGGCCATGAACTTGTCCCGGAGCTCGTGGAGCTCCTCGAGCTTGCGCCCGAACTCTGCGCGGGTGTGCCCCGGGGGTTGCAACGGTTCCTTGGGCGCTTGGAGCTGGGCCTCGATATCGGCGATCCATGGCTCGACCACGGCGAGGCCTGCCTCGGGCTCGTTGCTCTCCAGGCAGATTTTCACGTACGTCGACGGATACATCCAGCTCTTGTCTCGGCCTACGCGGACGAACTCGTCCCAGGCGTCCCGGCAGGCCTGGAAGGGCGCGCGCAGCTCACAAGCTGCCTTGAGGATCTCCTCGGCGGTCGTTGCCTTGATAGCTCCAACGCAATCCTCGAACGCCTCGCCTTCACCCGCGCGCGCCACGAACTCCGCCTCGACCCGTCGGTAACCGGCCGAGATGTCGGCGAAGCTCCGATTTTTCGCGTCTCTGAAGGTCTTGTAAGCGGCGCGGTGCGCTTTCCAGAACTCGTCGTAAAGCGCGTCGGCCTGCTCTTCTTCCGGGGTCATCGGGGGGGCTGCCTCGTCCTCGCGGCGCGTCTCCAGCCACGGGAAGACCTCGCCCCGTTTTTGGGCCTCGAGCACGTTCCGGTCGTTTACCAGACGCTCGAGCCAAGATTCGTAATAGTCCGCGGGATATTCCGTCTTCGTCTCCGTCCCCCTCGCTTCCTCGAGCCGCTGCTCGAGCCTCGCGATGAGCGGGACGATCACGGCGAGCCCCTCGTCGGGCCGCTCGTCATATGTGCAGCAATCCGCGTACAGCCAGGTCTTCATGCACTCGACGTCAATGTGCGAGAAGCCGAGGCGAACCAGATCCTTCCAGGCCTCGCGGCATACCTCGAACGGAGGATGCTTTTCACGGGCTAGGGACAAGATATATTCGGCGATTCGTCGCGGAATTTCGCGCACGGCGATCTCGTCGTCTCCGACGCGCGCCAAAAACTCCGCCTGGAGCCTTCGGAAGTCTTCCATGGCCTCGGCAAAGGTCCGACTTGGCTCGAGCGACTTGACTAGCAGAGTGCCGCTCGCCTGGGCGAACGCCTCAGCGTCCGAGTTGCTGTCGTGCTTTATCTCTTCCACTTTTTGTACCCCGGATAAATACAGGATTGCCCTGTGTCGAGCTGCTCCGGCCACTCGTTGTTCCTGCACCGATCAAAACAAGTGGGGCAGAGTGTCGTGTTGAAGTTGTTTCCACGTTCACTCCCCTTACTGCTGTCAAGGCACTCGACTAGATGCTCTCGACAGGTCACGGGTTCTTGGCGCCTCTTCCGAATCGCCTCCGCCGCCCCCGCCGCGATCGTCGCCGTGACCGTCACGCCGACGGCGATCGCGAAGGCTTCGATGATGACTTCGGTGAAGACAATCGTGACGACCACGATCGTCACGACCTCCCCGATCGGCCCCCGATCCGGCATTGCCTGCCCTGTAGCCGACGCGGACGTTCGCAGCATACCCCTCTCGAGGACATCGTCGGGGAGCGTCATTCCTCGCAGGGCGATCCGCATGCAAATGCCAACGTCCGGATTGGGCTGGCCTGTCGTCTCCACCTCCACGACACGACCTTCTTGGTCGACCTTCACCGAGGCGTCGAGCGTATAGAATCCTGGCTCGATGGTGCCGCGGAGCTCGTCCACACACGCCCTGAAGCGCTCTGCGGTGGCTTCAGGGACGCGCGGCCCGTCACCGGGCACCGAAGGACGGTATATCTTGGCCGACGAGCAGCCAAGC
>JANMGF010001516.1:0-2138 GCA_031374535.1 Polyangium sp. (in: bacteria) | reverse complement strand
AAAGCCGAGGTCATCCTGATCTCGCGGGGATACCTGGCGATCTACAACGGCGAAACCGGGACGCAGCGGCGCTTCATCAACCTGAACGCAGGCGACAACGGCGGCGCGCCGAACGTCGACGATTTCGACGGCGACGGGCTGCCCGAGATCGGCACCGCGTTCGGCACGCGCTACCAGATGATCGATCTGCAAGCGCCGTCGATGAATTGCCCCGCGTGGCCCAACGCATTCAGCGACGCGGTGGCCGGCAACAACGGAAACCCCGCGCGTAACCCCGGCGCGACCTGCACGATGGACGCCGAATGCGGCGCGGGCGCGGTCTGCAACACGATCAAAGGCTCGTGCGTCTGTCTGCACAACGGCTGGCAACGCATCACGGAGGACGATTCAAGCCGCGTCACGGCCTCCAGCGTCTTCGACTTCAACGGCGACGGCGCAGCCGAGGTCGTCTACAACGACGAGTGCTGGTTCCGCATCTACGACGGCACGACATCCGAGGTGCTCTTCAAGAAGAACTCGCCGAGCCGGACGCGCACGGAAAACCCGGTCATCGCCGATGTCGACAACGACGGAAACGCCGAGATCGTGTTCTCGTCGAACAACGACTCGAGCTCCTGCTCGGTCGGCTTCAATTACCCGAACGGCATCGCGGTCTGGGGCGACACGAGCGACACGTGGGTGCCGGCGCGGCGCATCTGGAACCAGCACGCCTACCACGTAACGAACGTGCTGGAGAGCGGGGCCATCCCGGCGCTCGAACCGGAGAGCTGGAAGACCTACAATGGTCGCGCGTACAACACGTACCGCTCGAATCCGCGCTCGTACGGCGTGGCGCCCGATCTACGCGTCCCGGCCATTCAAATGTCGTCCCCGGACGCAGCATGCGGGCAGCTCTCGAAGAACCTCGACATCACGGTCGAGATTCGCAACGACGGCGACGTACGCGTGGGCCCGGGCGTGGTCGTCGGTTTCTACGGCGAATGGATGGGCGGCATGCCAAACGAGCGCTTGTACGCCGACGCGGTGCAGACGCCACTCACCGCCGTGCTCGGGACGAGCCTCGAGCCAGGGCAAGCGATCCTGGTGACGGTAAGTTACGACGCGACGAACAATTCGCCGGGGATCCTGCCAGAGAAGGTGCGCGTCATCGTGGACGACACAAACCAGGAGCGCGAATGCATCGAGGACAACAACATCCTCGAAGCAATGGTCGAGGCAGGCGAGGTCGAGCCCGATCTACGCATCGACGTCGGGGCGGTATCCGAAGGCTCATGCCCGCAGCCGACAGTCTCGGCGACGGTCTACAACGAGGGTTCAGCCCCAGCGAGCAACATCCTCGTACGGTTTTACGCGGGTGATCCCAACCAGGGCGGCACGCCAATCCACGAGGAGACAATCCCAGGGCCGCTGGATCCAGGGCAAAGCGTGATGCTGACGTCGAAGATGTCGAACTTCCCGCCGGGGCTGCTCGTGCTGGTGTATGCGGTCGTGGATCCGCAGAATACGGTGCAGGAGTGCAACGACGGGAATAACAAGGATGAGGCCAACGGGAAGGCGGTCTGCGGGATCAACTGATCGAGAGCGCCTCGCTGGGGTTTTGCCCCAGGCCCCAGCAGGGGCTATCCGCCCCTGCACCCGGACCAGCCAGGGGCTGGACCCAAGCTCGATGAACTGCGCAACGCGCAGTTCATCGAACAGGCCCGGGCAAGACCGCCGACGACCTTGCCAACCAAGACCGCCGCGCCGCCGGTTCTGCTGGCAACCCGGCTGCTTCGTCGGCCTGTTTGAAAAACTGCGCGGAGCGCAGTTTTTCAACCCTTGGTCCAGGGCCTGCCCTGGTTCGGGTCGAGGGGCGAACAGCCCCCGCGGGGTCCGGGGCAGAGCCCCGACGCGGCGGCTTGCGAGGAAACCCATGCTCAGGTTCACGGGAGAGGGGCCCTGACCCAAGCAGGCCGAGGGGCAAATGCCTCACCGTGGTTGCCATGCTCGATCGCATTGCGCCTCCGCACCCACCGAGGGGCGCGTGATCGCCTCTGCATACCGCCTCCGCGACCCTCCCCTGCCTGGCCCGGCGCTGTCCTCTTGCTTGCCTGGACCAGGCAATGCCTGCCTCCCCTCGCCTTCCTGGGGCGAGATGC
>JANMGF010001505.1:0-3708 GCA_031374535.1 Polyangium sp. (in: bacteria) | reverse complement strand
GCAGGACACGGGACTTCGTGCGGTTCGTGGGGACGGCGATCGCGTCGCAGGTCGAGATCATCACGGCGATCTCGCTCCTCGATAAACCCGACCTCACCTGGGAGAACGAGGCCGCCGATCGGCTGCACGACAAGCTGCGCGGGAACCTCGAGATCCAGGAGCGGCACAAGGCGCTGGAGATCAAGCTGTCGACGATCCGCGAGTCGTTGGGGACGCTGATCGAGTTCCACCAGACGCGCCGCATGTTGTTCCTCGAAGGCTCGATCGTGGCGCTGATCGTGTTCGAGATCGTGCTGAGCTTGATCAAGCTCTGACGCGCGGGCATCAGAATCAGAAGCGCGCGCGGGTCGCCACGAGCGTGCCGGCCACGCACGCGACGAGCGCAAAAAGAGCCGCGATCGCGTAGCTGAGGCGGGAGGCGCGGCGCAGGCGGTGGGAGGCCGAGGCCTGGGGATCGGCGCCGGCCGCGAGGAGCGCCGCGAGCGCGAGGCACGCGAAGACGAGGGATCCGAAGGAGAAGTGCGCCTTGCGTTCGAAGAGCCAGCCGAGCGCGCGAGAGGCGAGGAAGAGGCGCTGGCGAAGATGGACGCGGTAGGGAAGGTCGAGGAGGAGGCCCGAGGCGAAGCAGGCCGCGACGAGGGAGGTCGCAGCGGCAGCGGAGAGGTGGATCCAGCGCGAGAGGCGTGTTTCGCGTCGTCGGAAACGCAGGAGGGCGAGGGTGATCACGACGAGGGAGACGGCCGAGATCCAGGCGAGGAGGCCGTGGAGGAGCGCGATGCGGCGGAGGAGATCGGGCGTCACGGGACGAGCGCTCCCTGGAGGGCAAGCGCGAGAGCCGCCGCGATCGACGCGCGCTCGAGCCACACGGCAGCGGCCTCGATCGAGCGGGAAGCGAGCGCATGGCCACCAAAGACCGCAGCGCCGCCGACGTACGCGGCGATGAGCGCGCGCCAGGCGAAGCGGCTGCGATCGGACCAGATGACGATCGCAGGATCGGCCTCGGGGAACCACACGGCCTCGACGAGCCGCAGCGCGACGTAGGCGAACGCGGACCCCGCGAAGCCAAACGCGAGCGCCACGAGGAGACGTCTACGAGCCGTCACCACTGGCTTGCTCCTCCGCGTCGCGCTGTCGGGTTTCTCGGGCGCGGTGCGCGCGGACGCGAGGGCACTCCGGATCGGGACCAAGTGCGCCGCCGAGGTGGGAAGCGACGACGCGGCATCCACCACGGCACACCGAGCGGATCTCGCACGATCGACAAGGCTCGGCGTCATGCGGCGCGCGCCAGGCCTCGAGCGTCGCGTCGGTCGACCATGGCGCGTCGGCGCCGCCCTTCCATGCGCCCTCCGGACGCGCCTCCGCGGCCACGGCGAAGCTGCAAGGCGCGAGCGCCCCGTCGACGCGGACGGCGGTGAGGTAACGACCTGCCTCGCAGCCAAGCACGCCAAACCGAGCGAGCGCTGCGGCATCACGCACGTGGCTGGAGAGGAGCGGCACGAGCGAGCAGTCGACGCGGATCGCGAGCTTGGTCGCGCTGCACAACGCTTCGAGCATGGGCCCGAGCGCGTCGACTTGCGCGGGCGAGAGGCGCGCTGCGAGGTAGGAGACGTCGGCCGCGCGGCCCGCAGGTTTGTACCGCAGGAGCTGGAGCTCGCGTGCGCCGAGGGATTCGGCCTTGCGCGCCGTCTGCGGGAGCGCTTCGAACGTCGTGCGTGTGAGCACCACGTTCACCCCGAAGGGCACGCCCGCCTCCGTGAGGTGCCGCATCGCCCGCTCGGCGACCCGCGCGCCCTCCCAGCCGCGCACCTCGCCGTACGCCGCACCCTCGCCGTCGTAACTCACGTTCACCTGCGCAAAGCTCGCGAGATCCAGGGCCCGCTCGCGTGTCATGCCGAGGCCACTCGTGGTGAGCACGGGCGCGAGTCCGAGGCGCCGCGCGGCGCGTCCCAGGTCGCCGAGGTCGGGCCGGACGAGCGGCTCGCCACCCCCGAACGCCACCGTGAACACGCCCGCCGATGCAAGGGCCTGGAGGCGTGCCGTGATCTCTTCATAGGGCGGGCTTTCGCCGTCCGGACGCGCGTCGAGGTAGCACCCCTTGCATCCAGCGCCGCACCGCGAGGTCACCGCGACATGCGCCTCGAGGGGCCGGGCAGGGCGCGTCGCTGTCTCGTCGTCCTGCCAGAGAGCGCCGCCCGCGAGCCCGAGCCGCGCGGCGGCGTCGCGACCCACCGCCACGAGCGTGCCGTCCTCGAGCCGCACCCACGCGCCGAAAGGCTCAACGCGCGCTCGCATCGTCTCCCTCGTCGCGTTCGTGTTCGCGTTCGCCCTCGCCAGGCCCCTTGCTCTCGTCGCCTTTGCCCCCGAACGCCGCCGCGATCCCGGCCATCACCGCGCCCGCCGCCACGGCCGAAAGGAACAGCAGATCGAGCGCACTGCCGATCGACGAGCAGTTCGCGCCCGGACCCCTGCGCACCACGAGGATCTCCTCCGGCGCGATCGGTGCCGGCGTGATCTCCACGGCGCCTTCCGGATCGACACACGCGTCGTTTCTCTCGTCCACGTCGTCCCTCACAGCCCGAAGCTCTCGAGGTAACCCGCGTTCGCGCGTTCGAGCGACAGGAACGCCGCGGCGAGCACGCCGAGCGCACACGCCACCGCTCGACCGACCCGCGCCGCCGTGCGCCCATCGCGCGATCCGAGCCGCCACGCCCGCCCCACGATGTCCACGCCGAGCACGCCGAAGCCGAGCCACAAAAACGGCCGCACATCCCCCTCGCCGTAAAGCCGGACCAGGATCGCCGCCGCGCCGCCGAGGTAAAGCGCGAAGGCCACGGAGCCCGGTCGGATCACGGCGCGCACGATCGCCTCGGGATCACGACCTTTCGCCCGGAGGAGCCGCACGATCGAGGAGGCGCCGACGAGCGCGAGCAAGCCAAGCGTCGCCGCCGCGACCCGCGCCAGGAACACACGACGCACGAGCCGCGCGATCTCGGCATGCAGGCTCGGCACGAGGTCGGGGAAACGTGAGACCACGCGGTAAGCAGCCCCGAGATCGCCGCGCTCTCGTTCGAGGGCCACGAGCTCGTTCAGCGCGAGCGCGCGCGTGAGTCGATCGGCCGCGGGATCGGCCACCGCCTCGCCGAGAGCGCCTGCGGCCCGCGCTGGCTCCCCGAAGCGATGCCAGAACGCCTCCGCCACGATGAGCTGCGCTTCGGCGCGCACGCGGCCCGGCGGGAACGCGGAGGCGTCACGCGCGAGCGCCTCGATCGCGGCACGATCCTGGTCCGGGTTGCGACGTACGGCCTCGAGGCGTGCGAGCGGCGCGAAGTCCCCCTCGGCGTGGGACCGCAGATCCGCCGCGCGCGAGCGGGCGACCTTGGCGAAAGGCGCGGAGGGATCGATCGTCAGGACCGCCTCGTACCCCGCGAGCGCCTCGCCGAACCTGAGCTCGGCGGCCGCTCGTTCGGCTTGTTGGTACGCGGCCCGCGCTTTCTCTCGTGGCTGCTCGGTCGCCTGCGCTGCGGACGCGAGACCGAGCACGGCGACGAGCACGCCCGCGCGGAAGGCGGTCACGCGTCGAGCGGTGGGGGCCATACGCCCCGAGCCTAGCGCGGTTCGTCAAAAACGCGTCGGCCTCCGGACGCCAAAGCGCCGGAGGCCGACAAACCAAGCGGATCGCTGCGAATCAGCCGCCGCCGGCACCACCCG
>JANMGF010001491.1:0-3004 GCA_031374535.1 Polyangium sp. (in: bacteria) | reverse complement strand
GCTGGTCCTCGCCGGCCGCGGGCAACGCCGCGAGGCAGGAGAGGGCGCTCCGTACGTGGTTGCCCTCGGCCCGCGCGCGCGCCGCCGCGGCCACGAGTTTCTGCGCCCCCGCCACCGACGTCGCCCGGCGCGACAGGAACGCCGGCACGACGTCGAACGCAGGCAGGGCCGAGTACGTCGGCGTCGTCGAGTCCTTGCCCCCGCCCGGCTTCTCCACCGGATCCGTCGCGCCCTCGGGCCGGCACGCCGCGAGCTCTGCGCGGCTGTCCACGTCCTCGGCGATCACCGCGAGGGCCCGCGCCGGATCCCGCAGCGTGGGAAAGGTCCTTCCGATGAGGCGCGGTGCGAAGTGGTTCTGCTCGAGCAGGAGCGCCGCGAACTCCGTGTACACCTCGGCGTCGTCGTGCGGCGGCAGGAGCAGGTCGTCGGCCTTGAGGACCCTCCGGACCTCGTCGAACTCGGTCTGCCCGATCCGATCGATCCGCGCCCGGATCGCCGCTCCATCGAGCACGCCGCGCCGCCGCAGCCCCTCCATCACGAGATGCACCCGCCCGTGGAACGCCCCGCGCCAGAGCCGCGTGAGCACCTCCGCCGGCGACGCGTCGAGGACCTCCGATCCCTTCGGCCGAGGCAGCAGCACGACCTCCTCGGGCAGGCTTTTCCCGGCCTCCCCGAGCTCCTCGGCCGGCACGAGCTTTCGCAGCTCGTCGCGGCGGATCGCGTAACAAGACGCGTGCGGCACCTGCAGGCCGATGCCCACGATCCGCCGGTGCCGCTTGATCACGCGCGCGACGAGGCGACCGTCCACCACGACCGTCCCGGTCTCCGCGCTTCGCAGGCTTCGCTCGATCGGGGTCGTGTCCATGCGGGGCGAGGGCGCGCCTTCGGGGACGGACGAAGAGAGAGCTCCCCGGATCCGCGAAGCCGCGCCCAGGCTCCCTTACACCACGGGGGACGGAGGCACAACGACCCCGCTGGAAAGCGCGCCCCCGTCCGGGGCTCCCCGACGTTGGGAGACGGCAAACCCGGCTCTCGGCGCGCCCCGCCGGGCCTCATGGGCAGGGGGCGCGGCGCGGGCTCTCCTGCGGTTTTCGGGGAACGAGCGTGCCGCGCTGACGAGAGGAGTGGGTACATGCCTCACGGAATCCATCGGTCCTTTGGACGCGCTTTGACGCTGATCGCGCTCGCGTTCGCGGGCCTCGCCGGTTGCGCGGAGGACCCGGCCCAAAACCGCCCCGGTCCAGCGACCGAAGAGCCCAGGGAGCCTCTTTCGGAGGCGCAGATCGTCGGCGTCGTGTCGACGATCGATCAAGGGGAGATCGCCCAGGCCGAGATCGCGCAGATGCGGGCCCGGGACATGTCCGTGCGCGAGTACGCGCGGCGCTTGCGTGCAGAGCACCAGGCCACCGAGGGTCGGCTCCAGGCGCTCCAGGCCGAGCTCGGCATGCGCATGGCGGAGAGCGAGCTTGGCGCCGACCTCCGGCAGCAAAACGAGCGAATCGCCGAGCAGCTCCGGCAGACTTCAAACGCGCAGTTCGACGTCGTCTTCCTCGACGGGCAGATCGGCCTTCACCAGCGCGCCATCCTCATCCTCGACACGCAGCTCCTCCCGCAGTCCGAAAATGCGCGGGTCGAGACCTTCCTCCAGGACACGCGCGCCTCGCTGGTCACGCACCTCGTCCAGGCGCGCCGGCTCCGCGCGCGGTTCCCCCAGGAGCCGGGGGGCGGGCTCAACGCCCGCTGACTTTCTCGATCCCGATCCTTCGAGACAGGAAAATCAGCGAAAGAACCCGGGGCGCCCTGATCGGACTGAATACGTCCGATCGGGGCGGCGATTTCGGGAGGCTCATCACCAATGCATGATAATCTCGGCCACGGCTTCCGTTATCGTGAGCCGCGGACGCACATGCTTGTCTTGAAAAACCTCAACACCGTCCTTTCCCCTCCGGCCTCGCCGTGGACGCGCCATGCAGCCGCTCGGTGACCGCCGGATGTATCTGCCGCGTATCGCGGCCCCGCGCTGGGTGGTCTTCGCCGATTTCGACGAGACCTACCTCGCGCACGACGGCTCGCCCGAGCGCCGCCGCGACAGGCGCGCCCTGGAGCAGCTCCTCCTCGAAGAGGCCCACGCCATGGGCCTCGTCTTTGGCTGGGTCGCCGACGGCCCCATCGACGTCGTCTCCGCGACCGTCGGGACCCACGGCCTGCGCGTCATCCCCCATTTCATCGCGAGCTCCTGGGGCGCCGAGCTCGATTTTTTCTCCCGCGAGGAGGGCAGGCGTCCCGTGGCCGAGTGGGACGCGCGTGTCGCCCAGAGCGGCTTTTCACGCACCCGCGTCGCCGCCGCGATCGACGAGGCGGCGCGCCGCGGCATTCCGCTCGTCCGCCGGGAGCAAGCGGGCCGGTGCATCGACAGTTACCTCTTTCATCCGAGCGGCCGCGGCAAGAGCCCCGAGATTGCCGGGACCTTGCACAAAGTCGCCGAGCGCCACGGGATCGGGGTCCACGTCTATCCTTGCCACCCCGCGCTCGGGGAGCCCGACGGCACGTTCGACGTCGATTTCGTCCCCCGGGGCGTCGGCAAGCGCCAGGTCGTCGACTTCATCCTCGATCGCGTGGGCCTCCCGCGCGGCCGGGCCTTGGGCTTCGGCGACGACGTGGGCGACGTCGACATGCTCACCGCCGTCGATCACGGCTACCTCGTCGACAACGCCACCGACGACGCCCGGCGCCGCTTTTCCCGCACCGCCGGCGCGAGTTATGCCCGCGGGATCCTCGACGTGATGGAGCGACGCATCGAGCGCCTCGGCCCCTGATTCGTCCCGCCTGCGACATCGTTGTCAGGCCCACCCGGGATCCCCGCGAGCACGATCTCTGCTCGAATGCCTGGAATACGTTCACGGCACGTGATTTGCTGGGCCGCGTTGCCCCAGCATCCTTCGTCTTCCCTCATGCAGGAGAACCATTGCCAATGGAACGACCTTTCGCGGCGCGCCGCGCGCTG
>JANMGF010001448.1:0-3149 GCA_031374535.1 Polyangium sp. (in: bacteria) | reverse complement strand
GGCGTGGCGAAGAAGATCCTCGCGGCGGAGCCCTCGCTCCCGGACGATCCGTCGCCCTCGGACAAACTGAAGGATCTGCTCGCATACTCGGTGTCGGAGAGTTACCTCGCGGTGCGCGAGACGCTGGGGATCGCGATCGGGCAGCCTGAATGAGGTCTCGCTACCGCCCCAGCCGCGAGACCGGCGGCGGGGGCGGGGTGGCCGAGCGCGCCTCGTCCGGCAAGAGCTGCCGCAGGTGCCAGGCCTGCATCGCCGAGCGCATCTCCGCCTCGCGGAGCGCGAGCTGCACGCGGCCCATGATCAAGCTCGGGGCCACGATGAGAAAGACGCTGCCCAGCGTCAACGCCACGATCGTCGGGACCTCCGCGAACGATACGCCCTGGGGCAGGATGAGCATCGTCCCGTTCTGAAAGGCGTACGAGCGCGGGATGATCCCGAGGAGCTCGAGCCCGAGCGGCACGAGCAGGCCAAGCGAGCCGGTGGCGATGATCGCTGCGCGGAACGTGCTCGAGTGCGTCATCGAAAACGAGAAGGTGAAGATCGAGAGGAGCATCGGCACGAAAAAGAGCGGGCCGAAGGCGCGGGAGATGAGGCCGAGCGCGAGCACGTTGAAGAGGTAGGCGCCGTAGCCGAAGACGTAGACGCGGCGCGAATCATTGGACTGCGCGGCGAGGAGCTTCAGCGCCGAGGAGATCGCGGTCATGCCGACCACGGCGAGCATGTGCGCCATGCTGCGCACGCCCATCCACAAGCCGAGCGGGATCATCAGGACGAGGCTGCCAACGTCGAAACGCACGCCGTCGCGGAGCGCGAGGCGCAAGCGGCCAAACCCACGCGCGCGGACCTCGGCCTTGGCCTCGGGCAAGAGCTCGCTCGGCGGTGTCGTGATGATGCGGGCGAGGAGGCGCATCGCCGTGCGGTTGGTCGGGTCGAGGGCGAGCGCGCGGCCGACCTCACGCATGGCGTCGCGCCTCGCTTCGGCGGCGCGGGGGCCAGGCTCTTCGGAGAGGCGGGCGGCGGCCTCGGCGGCGCGGGCGTGGCGGCTCGAGAGGTCACGGCGGACCGAGAGGTCGGTGTCGCCGGCGAGGACACGTTCGATCGCTTCGTAGAGCTCGCGGGCCGAGGCGTACCGTTCGTCCGGGGCGAGCGCGGTCGCTTTCACGCAGATTGAATCGAGCTCCGGGGGCAGGTCGAGCGTGGGCGCGCGGGTGGAGGCGCGCGCGTCGGTGCCCTGGAGCGTGGCGATCATCATCGCGTTCCAGGTGTCCTTCGTGTGCAAAGGCTCGAGCGTGAGGATCTCGAAGAGGATGGCGCCGAGCGAGTAGACGTCGCTGCGGGCGTCGAGCGTGGTGACCTTGCCCATGGCCTGCTCGGGCGACATGTAGCCGAAGGTGCCGAGGATCTTGCCGGCGGCGGTCTTCAGGTCGTCGGAGGGTTCGTCGAGGGCGAGCGAGGCCTCGGGCGCGTCCTTGCGGAGCTTGGCGAGGCCCCAGTCGAGCACGTAGACCTCGCCGAAATCGCCGAGCATGATGTTCGAGGGTTTGAGGTCGCGGTGAAGGACGCCGCGGGAATGGGCGAAGTCGACGGCGAGGCAAGCGGCGGAGAAAGCGCGGAGCAGCTTGGAGCGGCCGTAGGCCTCGAGGACGGCCGGGTCTTTCTTGCGCAGGTCCTTGACGAGCTGCGAGAGGGTGAGGCCCCGCAAGCATTTCATCGTGAAGTAAATCGAGCCTTCGATGTCCGTGCCGAGGTCGTAGACGGGGACGATCGAGGGGTGCTCGAGTTGCCCTTGCACCCGCGCCTCGCGGAGAAATCGCGCGCGGACCTGCGGATCGGACTGGTAGATCGGCAGGATGACCTTGCGCGCGACGTCGCGGCCGATGCGCGTGTCTTTGCAGAGCGCGACCTCGCCCATGGCGCCGCGGCCGAGCTTTCGGCGCTCGACGTAGCGGTCGGTGGGCCCGACGCCGAGGCCCTCATCGGCGACCGGATCGACGGGCGGGGGCAACGAAAAGAGGCGCGGGGGCGGCGGGACCGAGGGGCGCATGTCGATCTCGACCTCTTCCTCGTCCGCCTTCAACGGCTCCGGGATGGAGTCGTCGAAGAGGTCGGGCTCGGTGGGCCGAGGGCGCTTCATGGAAATCAAAGCAAGCTGAAAGTGCATAAGGGGTCAAGCGATTGGCAGCTCACGCGGTGTTTTCGCGTCGCTGGAGGGCGCGACGGCCTCGCTCCGGTTGCCGGTTATCGCGCCGGCCGAACGTGGTGGAGCTCCACAACGACCTCGGCGTTCTTTTTCGGGTTTCCCTCGCGGCGGGGCGGCGGGAGGACGGGCTCGCGGCATTCGCGCAGGTGCGCAAGCTCGCGCCCTCGGGCACGCTGGAGCAGGATCTGCGGCGTGAGTTTCCCGAGTTCGGGAGCTTGTAAGACTGCGTCTACCCCTTGACGCCTTCGGGGTACGGGGGTCCACTCGCGCCATGAACAAGCCGAAGCTCCGTCGCCCCGTGCTGGCGCTCCTCACGGTCGCGGTCGCCGGGGCGTTCTCGGCTTGCCTCGAGCCCACGCAGATCACGATCGAGATCAAGACCGACGTGCCATGCAGCCAGATCACCAGCACGGCGATCGCGGTCGGCAACGACTACAAGGCGCTCGAGGAGAACGCGCCCGTCGGCACGGAGGCGCTGACGTGTATCGATGGGCGTATCGGCTCCCTCGTGCTCGTCCCGAAGAGCAGCAAGGAGGAGATCCTCGCCATCAAGATCGCCACAGGCGTGGGGGTCAGCGGCGCCGATTGTCTTGGTCCGAACGCCGTGGATGTGAAGGACAGCTGCATCGTGGCCCGGCGTAGGTTGCGGTTCATCCAGAGCACCCCGCTCTCGCTCCCCATCTTCATCCTGAACGACTGCAAGGGGAAGGAGTGCGAGCCGGAAGAGACGTGCGTCGCGAAGGACAAGTGCGTCGACTCCACCGTCGACGCATCCGGTTGCGCGACGAACCCGGCCGCGTGTGAGGTGGGGGAGGGCGGCGCAGGCGGCGCGGGCGGTGGCGGGAGCGGCGGCATAGGCGGCGCTGGCGGAATGGGCGCCGGTCCGGTGGGGCCCGGTGGAAGCGGCGGCATGGGTCCCGGCGGAAGCGGAAGCGGCGGCGGCGGCGGA
>JANMGF010001437.1:0-1245 GCA_031374535.1 Polyangium sp. (in: bacteria) | reverse complement strand
GTGGTGAAGCGCGCCGTGGTCTGCGAGCCGACGGGGCGCGCGGTGGGCGTGCGGCATCGGGGCTGCGTGGCGCTCTCGGCCGAAATGCAGGGGCGCGGGGGGCATTCGTCGGGGGCCGATCACATGCCGAAGCCGATCGTGACGATGGCGCGGCTCGCGGTGGGGCTCGACGAGATCGGCAGGCGCTGGCTCGATCGAGGGCCCGAGGACATGAGGGGCCTCTGCATGAACGTGGCGTCGATCGACGGGGGCGTCGCGTTCAACGTGGTGCCGGACCGGGCCTCGCTCTCGTTTTCGGTGCGTCCTGCGCCCGGGTTCGACCAGGCGGCGTTCGAGGCGGAGTTCTTGGCGAGCGCGCGCGCGGCAGGAGCGGGCGTCGAGATACGCACGGTGCTCTCGCTTTCGCCTTTCGAGACGCGGGACGTGAGCCCGTTTCGTGCGCTCCTCGGGTCCTACCCGCGCGCCGAGGCGACGCTCCCGTTCTGGACCGAGGCCGCGGTGTTCTCGCGCGCGGGCATCGACGCGGTGGTGATCGGCCCAGGGGACATCGCGCAGGCGCACGCGCCGGACGAGTTCGTGACGAAAGCAGACCTGCAGTGGGCCGTGGAGGTCTTCAGCCACGTCCTCGCGCGGGCGGCGGATTGACGCGCTCGCTCAACGCCCCCGCTGAGAATCGATGCGCCGTACGCGTGCGCCCTTCTTGACGCGGATACCACTCTCGGGGGCAGGCTCCTCCGCGTCATCTTCATGAACGCGGGGCGTCACGGGCAAGGCGGCGGCGGATCGGCGCGAATGCAGGACCGGCTCTTCCTCGGCCGCTTTCCCGCCGCCCACGCGACCGGCGCCCCCCGCAAACCATAACCGTCCCATGATACCCGCGAGGACCACCACGGTGCCGAGGACCAGGAATTCACCGTCCGAAAAGCCCATGGGAACACACCTCCGGGACACTTTACGGGGAACGTCCAACGTACGATATTCGCCTGCTTTTCACCAGACCTTTTTTGCACGTTCGCGCGCTCCCGCGCTCGAGCGGCTTGACACGCCCGAGCCTCCTGGGATCTCGTGCGGATGCCATGAGGGAGAGGCCGACGTGAACCAAGAGACAGGACAGGCTTTGCCCGCGCCGCCCTCCGAGCGCCACCGCTTCCCGGCGGCCCTGGCCGAGCGATACGAGGACATTCGGTTCGTCGGCGAAGGAGGAATGGGGACCGTGTACCGGGCCCTCGATCCGCGGCTCGGGCG
>JANMGF010001433.1:0-2496 GCA_031374535.1 Polyangium sp. (in: bacteria) | reverse complement strand
GGCCGAGCCAGGGGCGGCGAACGTGCTTTGCCGCGGCAAGGACGGGCGACTGCGGGCCTACAACACCGACGCGGATGCGCTGGCGGACGACATCGCGGCGCTCTCGCCGGGAGCGTCGAGGAAACGCGCAATGGTGATCGGCGCGGGCGGGGCGGGGGTCGCGGCCGTGGCCGCATGCAAGAAGTTGGGGTTCAAAGTGATTGGCGTGACGTCCCGCTCGTGGACGAGGTCGGAGAGCATCGAGTCCTCGCCGTCGGCGGAGCGGGTGCGGGTGATGGGGGCGCTGCTGCTTCCCTGGCCTGCGCCGGGCGAGCCCGTGCCGGACAGCTTCGCGTCGCAGGCGTTACGCCTCCAGTGGTGGGACCTCGCGCGGGGCGCGTCGCTCGTGGTGCAGGCGACGAGCGCGGGCATGCTCGGGGGCGATCCGGGCGAATCGGTCCGGGACGTCGTGCCGTGGGAGGATCTCGGAGGCGACACGTTTGCCTACGACGTCGTGTATACCCCGAGGATGACGCCGTTCCTGAGCGCCGCTGCGTCGCGAGGTCTCCGGGCCGAAGGGGGCCTCGGGATGCTCGTGCGACAAGCCGCCCGCGCGATCGCGCTCTGGACCGGCGTGGTGCCCCCGCTCGACGTGATGCGGTACGCCGCCGAGGACGCGCTCGATCGGGGAGGGCACACGGTATGAGCGGGCGAGCGCCTTCGGAGGACGTGTCGATCTGGCCGCACGTCGAGGTGCGCGGGGATCTCAGCCGCGCCTTGTTTCGCGAGTGGGTCTCGGGCAACGGCGCCGGCGCCTACGCGAGCTCGACGGTCGCGTGTATGCACACGCGGCGCTACCACGGCCTGCTCGTGGCCGCGCTCGAGCCCCCGCGCCAGCGGCACGTCGTGCTCTCGCACATCGACGTGACGGTCAAGTCGAGCTCGCCGCGCGGCATGTGGGATCTCGCGAAGCACCAGTTCCCGGGGATCGATCCGGATCGCGGGCCGTTTTACCTCGATCGCTTCGATCAGGATCCGGTGCCTCGCTGGACGTACGCCGTCGCGGGGGGCGAGCTCGAGGTGTTGCTCGCGCTCCTGCGTGGCGAGAACGCGGCCGTCTTGCGGTACACGTGGCGCGGGCCGCAGCCGGTGGTGATGACGCTCCGTCCGCTGCTCGCGATGCGGCACATGCACGGGCTCATGCGTGAGCACGGGGCGATGGAGCAACGCGTGGAGCTTCGCGCCGGAGAGATGCGCGTCCGGCCGATGCGCGCGCTCCCGCGGCTCTGCTTCCGGTACGAGGGCACGTTCGTGGGCTCGCCGGACTGGTGGCGGCGCTTCGAGTACCTCGTCGAGCGGGATCGGGGGCTCGAGTTCCAGGAGGATCTCTGGACGCCGGGCCTGTTCGAGATCCGCGCGGATGGATCGGGCGCGCCGAGTTACCTCGTCGTGGGCGTGGACAAGCTGCCCGAGGGCAAACCCGAGGATCTCGTCCGAGCGACGATCGCGGCGCTCGAGGCCGAGGATCCGGGGCCGGAAAGGTCCGTGGTGGAGCGAAAGCTTTCGGTCGCGGCGGAGCTTTACCGGGCGGATCTCGCGCCCGAGCCGGCGATCGTGGCGGGGTATCCGTGGGCGGAGGGCTGGGGGCGAGACAGCTTGATCGCGCTGCCGGGGCTCTACCTCGCGACGGGCAAGATCGAAGAGGCGAAACGCGTGGCCCGCGGGATCGTGTCGGCCATGGAGGGCGGGTTCGTGCCGAGCCGCAGGGCCGACGAGGGCGGCAAGCCCGACATGGCCTCGGCGGACGCGACGTTGTGGCTCTTCGAGGCGGCGCGTTGCTTCGCGGACGTGCTCGGCGAGGCGGATCCGTTTTTGCAAAGCGAGCTCGTGCCGGCGATGACGGCGGCGTTCGAGGCGATCCTGCTCGGCGTGACGCACGGGATCCACGTGACGGCGGATGGGCTCTTCGCGGCGGGCAAGCCGGGTGACGCGCTCACGTGGATGGGCGCGCGCGCGGGCGGCCAGGCGGTGACGTCGCGCGCGGGGTGCGCGATCGAGCTCTCGGCGCTCTGGGCGCGGGGCTGCCACACGCTCGCGCGCCTCGCGCATGTCGGTGGGCAAGGCGTGCTCGCCGATCGAGCCGACATCGCGTGCCGCAGGGCGCGCGCCGCGTTTCATGCGCGGTTCTGGTGCGAGCAGACGTCGTATCCGTTCGACGTGATCTCCGAGGCCCACGCGGGCGAAGGGGCCTTCAAGGACGCGTCGATCCGGCCGAACGCGGTCCTCGCGCTGGCGATCGATCCGGCCTGCTTCTCGCCGGAGCGGGCGCGCGCGACGCTCACGAAGGCGCGGGCCGAGCTCGTGACGCCCGCGGGCCTGCGGACGCTCGCGCCGTCGGATGCGGGCTACCGGGGGCATTACGGCGGCAACGTCGCCGATCGCGACGCGGCGTATCACCAGGGAACGGCGTGGCCGTGGCTCCTCGGGTTTTACGCGCGCGCGGCCAGGAGCGCGCTC